>CAZKCX010000046.1:0-18141 GCA_964550865.1 uncultured Planctomycetales bacterium | reverse complement strand
GCGACCTCAACGACCTCTACCGCCTCATCATGAACCGCAACAACCGGCTGAAGAAGCTGGTGGACCTGAACGCGCCGGAGGTCATCATCCGCAACGAGAAGCGGATGCTGCAGCAGGCGGTCGACGCCTTGTTCGATAACGGACGTTGTCGTCGACCGGTGCTGGGATCGTCCAACCGTCCGCTCAAATCCCTGACGGACATGATCAAGGGCAAGCAGGGGCGATTCCGCGAGAACCTGCTCGGCAAGCGCGTCGACTACTCCGCACGCTCCGTGATCGTGGTCGGACCGGAGCTCAAGCTTCATCAGTGCGGGCTCCCGAAGAAGATCGCCCTGGAGCTCTATCAGCCGTTCATCATCCGCCGGCTGAAGGAGCACGGCTTGGCCGACACGATCAAGTCGGCGAAGAAGATGCTCGAGCGTCGCGACCAGGAGATCTGGGACATTCTCGAAGAGGTGATCGATCAGCACCCCGTCCTCTTGAACCGCGCCCCGACGCTCCACCGGATGGGCATTCAAGCCTTCGAGCCCGTCCTCGTGGAAGGGAATGCGATCAAGATCCACCCCCTCGTCTGTCGCGGTTTCAACGCGGACTTTGACGGCGACCAGATGGCCGTCCACCTGCCGCTGAGCATCGAAGCGCAGGCCGAGGCGCATGTGCTGATGCTCGCGACGAACAACATCTTCTCGCCGGCCAACGGCCGCCCGATCATGTCGCCTTCGCAGGACATCGTCCTGGGGATCTACTACCTATCGGCCTGGCATCCGGACGAGCCGGGCGAGCGGGACAAGGACAAGGAGTGGGCATTCTACTCCCCCGATGAGGCGTTGCTGGCGTACGACCGGGAGCGGCTCGGTCTGCACAGTCGGATCCGGGTTCGGCTGAATCGGGACCGTGTCGTGGAGAACGCGAAAGACCTCCCCGTCGAGGCCGGCCGCGGCCAGTTGGTGGTCACGACGGTGGGACGGCTGATCCTCAACGACATCCTGCCGCCCGAAATGCCGTTCTACAATTTCACGATGGACAATGATGGCAGCAGCCGCGTCATTGCCGATTGCCATGTCTTCCTTGGAAGGGCGGCCACGATCGACCTCCTGGACGAGATCAAGGACCTCGGCTTCCAGTGGGCGACGTTGGCAGGGCTCTCCTTTGGCGTGACGGATCTACGCGTCCCGGCGGCCAAGCAGAAGATCGTGGATGCCGCTCAGAAACTGGTCGATCGTGTCGAACGCGACTACCGCAAGGGGGCCATCACGGATCAGGAACGGTACCATCAGCTCATCGATACCTGGATTCACGCCCGAGAGCAGGTGACCGAGGCGATGCGTGTCGAGCTTCAGAACGACATGCGCGACGAAGAGAACAACTACCTGCCCTATGACGCCGGCAAGGGCAAGCTGTATCTGAACCCGGTTCACCTGATGCGTCACTCCGGGGCACGGGGTTCGATCGACCAGATCCGGCAGCTGGCCGGCATGCGGGCCCTCATGGCTAAGCCGTCCGGGGAGATCATCGAGACGCCCATCAAGTCGAACTTCCGCGAAGGCCTGAGCGTGCTGGAGTACTTCAGCTCGACCCACGGCGCCCGAAAGGGCTTGGCCGATACCGCCTTGAAGACGGCGGACTCCGGGTACCTCACGCGGAAGCTGGCCGACGTGGCCCAGAACGTGATCATCAATCAGGTCGACTGCGGCACGATCAACGGTATAACGAAGCAGGCGATCTTCGAGGGAGAAAGCCTGAGCGTCTCGCTGAGCGATCAAGTGGTCGGCCGTGTCGCGCGAGATCCCATCCGTCACCCCGTGACGGACGAGCTGATCGTCGACCGCAACCAGGTCATCACCGACGAGATCGCTCGACGGATTGAATCGCCGCCGCCCGAGGGCCTTGGGTTGGAGTCCATTCGGGTCCGCAGCCCGCTGACGTGCGAGAGCCCGCTGGGCATCTGCGCGAAATGCTACGGATGGGACCTGGCGACCAGCCAACTCGTCGAAGAGGGCATGGCGGTCGGGATCATTGCGGCGCAGTCGATCGGCGAGCCCGGCACGCAGTTGACCATGCGGACCTTCCACACGGGTGGCGTCGCATCGCACCGAGTGACGGATCGGGCCACGCGCTGCAGCCAGGCGGGGACCGTCGTGTACAGCGATGTGAATGCCGTCGAGGTCAGGGACGAGAAGGGCGGCGAGAAGCGAATGGTCGTGCTCAAGCGGCGAGGCGAGATCGCCATCCACGACGCCAAGGGACGAGAGCTGGAGAAGTTCGCCGTGCCCTATGGCTCCACGCTGCTTGTCAAGGACGGCCAGAAGGTCAAGCCGGGCGACAACCTGGTCACCTGGGATCCGTTCCTTACGCCGATTCTGGCCGAGGCGTCCGGATTTGTCCGGTTCCAGGATATCTCCGAGGGGGACACCGCTCGCCGTGAATCGGACCGCCAGGACGCCAAGCTGATGGTCGTCGAGCACAAGGGCGACAAGACGCCGCAGATCGTCATCGAAGACGACGAGGGGAAGATCCTCGAATACTGGTACCTGCCGCCGCGGGCGCGCATCGAGGTCGAAGAGGGCCAGAAGATCGCGCCCGGCTCGCTGCTCGCACGGCGCCCACGCCAGATCACAGGCACCCAGGACATCACCGGCGGCCTGCCGCGGGTGACGGAGATCTTCGAGGCTCGGCGGCCGAAGGAGCCCGCCGTCATGGCGGAGATCAGCGGTACCGTCGAGCTGCGATCCGATCGACGGCGCGGGAAGATGACGATCATCGTCCGCAGCCAGACCATGGAGAAGGAGCACCACGTGCCGCAGGACAAGCCCCTGCTCGTGCACGCGGGGGACTATGTGGAGGCCGGGCATCCGCTCGTCGAAGGGCCGCTCGTGCCGCATGACATCCTACGGATCAAGGGCGAGGAGGCCCTCCAGCAGTACCTGCTCGCGGAAATCCAAGGCGTCTATCGCAGTCAGAAGCAGAGCATCAACGACAAGCACGTGGAGGTGATCTTGGCGCAGATGCTGCGGAAGGTGCAGATCGACGCCGCGAACGATTCGGAGTTCTTGCCCGGCGAGGTGGCGGACAAGTTCAAGTTCCGCGCCGAGAACGAACGCCTTCGCAAGAGCGTCAAGATCACGGACGCGGGCGACAGCGAGTACGAGGTCGGCGAGATCGTGCCTCGCGAAGAGTACAACGACGCCAACGAGCAGATCGAAGAGGACGGCGGAACACCCTGCAAGGGCAAGCGTCCCAAAGAGGCAACCGCCAAGACGTTGCTGCTGGGCATTACCAAGGCCAGCCTTCAGAGCGAGTCGTTCATTTCGGCGGCGTCGTTCCAGGAGACGACCAAGGTCCTCACCGAGGCCTCACTGAGCGGGGCCGTAGATCGTTTGCTTGGCTTGAAGGAAAACGTGATTCTGGGCCACCTCATCCCCGCCGGAACGGCCTTCAAGCCGCATCTGAATCTGCACATGGACAAGCACGGGGAACCGGTACCCCTGGAGGAAGAGGTCGCCGATGTCGAGGAGGAGCTCCAGCGCGAGTTGGCCGCGGCCGAAGCGGAAGACGAAGCATGGGAAGAAGAGGAGTAGCCGAGCGTAGGCCTTGTGTCGAACCGCTTGGAGAACAGCCGCGCGATACACCGGAGCGCAACAACTGCTGAAAGAGAAACCACTATGCCCACGATCAACCAATTGATTCGCAATCCGCGAAAGGACGTCCCGAAGAAGTCCAAGGTTCGCGACCTCGAGCGATGCCCCCAGCGTCGGGGCGTGTGTCTTCAGGTCAAGACCCAGGCGCCGAAGAAGCCGAACTCCGCCCTGCGCAAGGTCGCACGCGTACGTCTGACGAACGGACGGGAGGTCAGCGCCTACATCCCCGGCGTCGATCACAACCTGCAAGAGCACAGCATCGTGCTCGTGCGCGGCGGACGGGTTCGCGATCTGCCGGGCGTGCGATACCACATCATTCGCGGTACGCTTGACTGCGCCGGCGTCGAGGGCGACAAGTCCGGACGCCCCCGGAACCAGGGACGGAGCAAATACGGCGTTCGTCGGCGTAAGTAAGTCGTCGGTCGACAGCGGCCGCTCCTGGGGTTCCTAGGCCAAGGGTGTGGACGGACAGAACAGAATGGTCGCACAGCGCGTCACGCGTGCGACGCCCACGCCGATACCCCTTGCACCGTCGCGAGGAAGATCGGCGAGTATGGTGAGCGGCGAATGATTCGCCGCCGTGGCGGGTCGGCACGGTCTTGTGTCCCCCGCGCCAGAAGGAGAGAATCGATGGCAAGTAGACGCTTCACCAAGTCCCAAGAGCAGCTTCGCCCCGACGCGAAGTACAACAGCAAACTCGTCAGCAAATTCATCAACTGCCTGATGTACGACGGCAAGAAGTCCGTGGCCGTCCGCGTCTTCTACGACGCCATGGACGTGATCACGCAGCGCGTGAAGGACACGCCTCCGCTGGAGGTCTTCGAAACGGCGATTGAGAACGTCAAGCCCACGCTCGAGGTCCGTAGCAAGCGCGTCGGCGGCTCGAACTACCAGGTCCCGATGCAGGTGAATCGGAAGCGGCAGCAATCGCTGGCGTTTCGATGGATCATCAACTCGGCTCGCGAGAAGAAGGGGCGGCCGATGGCACAGCGCCTCGCCCAGGAGATCGTCGACGCCTACAAGCGTGAGGGCGCGGCGATGAACATTCGCGAGAACATGCACCGCATGGCCGAGGCCAACCGAGCATTCGCGCACTTCGCGTGGTAGAGGGCCATCGAGGATCCGCTTCGAAGGCGGCGACCACGTGGGTTCGCTTGTGGTTCTTGAACATGCCGCACAATCCCGCCCCATGCGTGCAGCAGTTGCCGAGGATGCCCACGCCGTAGGTCTTCATCGGTTTCGTCTCCTTCCCCGCAGCGTGGACGCCAGGCCGCACGAGGAAACAGATCGCCGCGACCAGCAACGTCTTGGTTCGCATAGGATGTCCTCCGATTACGCGCCTCGGGCGGCTCGGCCGTAGGCCTTTACGGGAGGCGGCCCATAGGCCTTCCAGTACGACGGGTCCAGGTAGCATCCGAACGTCGTGACCGCCTCGAACCCGCATCCGGCGTAGTATGCCATGTCGGCCTGCAGGCAGGGCGTCATGTCCGGCAGCTTCTTGGCGGGACGCTTCCACCTGCTGAAAAGCGATGCGTCCAGCCAGTACTCGAGCACCTGGGCGCCGTCGGTGCCGAAGAACTCCAGAAGACCCTCAAGCCAAGTGACGTGCTTGCGGTTGATGCGGCAGTTGCGATCGTTGAGGGGGTGTTCCCACGACCGGCGGATGGGCGCGAACTCCAGGAAGATGCCCTTGGCCGGCTTGACCGTTCGCGGCACGGCCAGTGTCTGCAGATAGCACAGACAGCAGGCCGTTGCCTTCGGATCGAAGCGGCGAACCCCTTCCAAGACGGTGTTCGCCAGGATCAGATTCTGATCGGACACGCTCAAACCTCGGCATTTCCGGCACCGGCACCATTGGGCTCCGTCGTCGGGCCAGAAGAAGTATCGACCGCTGCGGTAGGGGAGCAGGCGTGCAAGCCGTTCGGCATGCTCACGAATGGTGCGCAAGGCCTGCTCACTGGAGCAGCAGAAGTTGCCCTTCGGCGTCCGCTTGCCGCGCGTGTCTTCGCGGAACATCTCCGGCGCTTCGGCGAAGTGCTTTCGCGGCAAGAGCTCGTTCATCACGTGGTGCTCGAACTCGACGGCAATGCCTTTCGCCCTGACCCGCGCCAGGACGGCGGAGCCCTTGGGCGAGGCGGCATACTCCGCGAATTCGTGCACCGTCATGGGGTGCAGACCGAGGACATTGAGCCCGGCCTCGGCGAGGATCTCCGGCCAGTCCGGTTGGTCCAGGTCCGTCGATCCAAGCAGAATGCCGCGCGTGGGAAACCGCGGCGGGTCGTCTTTCGGATCGGCGCGTGACGCCGGTTTCCCCTTGGCCATGGCCAGGTTCGTCGCGCCGTGGACAGCAAGAGGGAGGCCCGCGCCGAGACAGATCGACGCGCCGCCGGCAAGGAACTCCCTTCGACCAACGGTGGATGCTCCCCGGGCGGGCGGGTCGGGGGGTGGATCGATCATGGCGAGTCTCCATGGCTGATCCGCCGCACGCTCCCGATCTGGCAATCGGGGATGCGGCGGCTCTGAGGGATCTCCCCCGTTGCGACGAAAACGGTCTCTTCGTCGAGCCATACGACGCGGGGGTCGTTGATCGCGTGCAGCATGGGTGAGGCCCGACCAAAGCGGTCTGCCTTGGCGTCGTAGACCAGCACGCGATCTTGAAAGCCTGCGGCTTCGTCGGGCTCCGGCGTGACCGAGCCGTCAACGCGAAGGACGGTTCGCTTGTCGTATCCGCCGAAGAGGAGGATCCACCGGTCCTTGTACGTAAGCGCAGCATGCCCCCCGAGCCCGTACGGCAAGTCACGAACGCGTTGCCATTGATTCGTCCGCGGGTCGAATTGCCAGTTGTCCACCACGCAGTGATGTACGCGCTCCCACCGCTTGCCGCCCTTCTTGGGCACGGTGGCGATGCCGCCAAGCACGTAGAGCTTGCCGGCTGCCGACGCCAGCACGTGATGATTGCGTCCCACGCCCGGCAACCGCGGAAGCACAGACCAGCCGCGATCAATATGACGAAGGTCAAGAGAAAGGAACTTGCGGCCGACGTCACCCGTGACCGAGCACCAGTGACGCGTCCTAGGGTCCTCTCCGATCTGTCCGTAGAACGCCCCGCCCTGGAGGTAGATCTTGGCGCCCAGAAGGCAAGCTCCGAACTCCGCTGTCGCGTGTGGCAGGTCCGGCAGCTTCTGCCAGGCCCACGCGCCGTCGCGACGCCGGATCCGCCAGCCGTCACGATAGACGAACGGCTCGGTGTAGCTCTGACCGCCGAGGACATAGACCCATCCGTTTCCGTAGAGGCCGGACGCCGTCCCGTACGCCCGCGCCGCGCCGGGGAAGTCGGGTAGGCGCACCCAACGATTCCGGGCGATCTCGTATCCCATCGTGTGGCGGGTGTAGCCGTCGACCTTCTCTACGGCGGTGGCGCGCCGCCCGAAACCGCAGGTGTAGACCACCCACCCATCGGTCTTGCCGACCATGCCCCCATTCAAGACGTGGGGATACGGCGCGGCCTCGCGCCAGGCGATGTGAAGCACGTTGGGCAAAGCGACGTGCCCGCCGAGTGACACGGCCCAAGCCGTCAACATTGGAATCATGGCAGGGCCTCCCGCCGCCCCCGCTGAGTCCTTCTCAAGAATGCAAGTCGAATGTGGCCAGGCCGCCCACGGCCGTGAACCATCCTATAGCCCAGCCGAGGGCGGCTTGCGGTGGGCCAGACCGAACCGCTGGCCCATATCGAGCAGAACGGTGTAGCTTGCCGACGATCCCTTACAGGCAACTCAGATACGAATGGGATACATGCCGGCCTGCTTGGCGTATTCCACCGCACAAATAAGCGTATCGGGCCGGACGCCGGGATAGGTCTCTCCGCCGACGGCCAACCCAAATCCGCCGCCGGGTGCGCAAATCCGCAGGGCCTCGTCGACGGCCTTTCTGGCGGTCTCGAAGTCGTAGTAGAGGTCCTTGCAGTTCAACCCTCCGGTGAAGAACGTCTTACCACCAAGGTGCCTCTTGGCGGCCTCCTTGCTTGACCACCCGCCCATATCCATCTCGGTGAGCTTCAGGTCGTTCGCATACATCTCGAACTGATGGTCGTTCGGGCCGTCGGCATGCAGGTACCGTACCTCGCTGCCATAGCGATCGTAGAGAGACTTGTTGTACTTGAGGATCCGCTCGCGGTACATCTCGTTCGAGACGAAGGCGCTGTTGTCGTCCGCGAGGGCCAAGCGCGTTTGCTTTTCGGTGCCGTTGATACGGTTGTAGAAATCACGTAGCCGGCAAAACGTCTGGAAGCACTTGTCGAGCAGCATGTCCGCGTGCTCCGGATCGGTGTAGAGCAACTCGTAGAATCTGCTCGACTCCATCAAGGCGCACGCGCAGCTCAGCGGAGGGTGAATTCCCGTCTCGCCCGCGCTCACCGGAAGCCCGGGTGCGATGCGACTCGCCTTGTCCTTGTAGGCCTCGCCCAGTTGCAGGAGCGTGAGGATCGCGGGGTGCCGCTCGATGTCCGGCACCTGGAGCCGCTCGATGTCCTCCGGGGTCTCCAGGATCGGCACAATCCGCGGGCTCGTGTCGTCGGGGTACTCGAGCGGGCACCCGAAGACGATCGCCTCACCCACCGGTCCCAAGTCCCAGTGCAGGCTGTAGTCGATGCGGTCGTCGCGGAGCTCTTCGAAGGCCCACTGCAAACCGCGAGCCTGGACCTCGATGTTGACCTCCATGCTCGTGTAGAAGTCGCGGATGTTGTGGCCGAAGAGCTTGCAGTAGAAGCTGCCGGCGGTGCTGATGAGGATCGGTACGCGGTCGGGCTCCTCGAAGCGCCGGGCGATCTCCCAGCGTTGCTTGGCTTCCTCCATGCGCTCGGAATACCGTTCGGGCTCAAACCGAATCATACAACCGTTCTCCGCCTTACGGGGTTACCCGCACATCATTTCGGGGTGAAAGGATGCCGTCAAGAGTGCACGCGGAGGACGGGAGGACCAGCCCTGACGCGTTACTTGCGAGTGACCGCAGGCTCACGCATTGGACCCCTGATCCTCCCCAAGCCGGATGACCAGGTCGATCAGGCCCGTGAGCCGACGATTCGTTTCATCGACCTCATAAGTCAAGATGTCGGCCACCGTCACGTGGTCTTGGGCCTCCAAGGCTTCCTTGAGTTGACGCAGCTGCTCGGCGAACTCCCCGAGCACTTCGGCCACGGGGGTTCCCTCGACCGTCTCCGCGGTCAGATCGATGCGCAGGAGTTGGGCGCTCTGGAGGACGACTTCGTAGGCCTGTCGCCATGAGTCGAAGAAGGGTCCCAGCTTGGCCATGGCGTCCGAGACCTGTCCCTGATTGAGTTTGTCCACGGCCTCATTGCGGGCATCGTCCAGCTCTTGCAGCATGCCCTTGGCTTGCATCAGGGCCTGAGAGGTGAGGTCGGCGGCCGATCCCGTTGTGAAATCCAGCCGAGCACAATCCCGTGCCGGTTGGCTGAGGGCATTGTCTAGGTCGTTGGTGTCCAACGTAACGCCGTCACGGCGAACCTCGGCAATGATTCTGCCGTCCGCTTGCGCCCGTGCCACGGCGAGATCGAGCGCTTGTCGAATCGTGGCGTCCTCCGGCAAGTCGCCCGCCAGGGGCTGATCGTCAACGAAGATTTCCATGGTTCACCCTACCTTGCTCACAAAGGGATTGTCATGATCGGACGAGGGCCCAACCGAAGCCCGATCCGAGCGGCGTGAGGGGATGGATACGAGGGCGAGACCCATCCGTGGGTCCTCCTGCAGGAAAAGGCGACCGTTCGTCACGATAGATGAAGACCGTATACGCTGGGCCTGCATCCTGCAACCCGAAAAACGCTTCAAACCCCGGGGCGACATGGAGTAGCCAGGCCGAGCACCACACCCTGACGATTTTCCGCCCATAATCGACAAACCTCTGCCCTGAATTCGCATCTAACCCCATGAACGTTCGGTCCGAGGAGCGGTCAGAGGCCGGATTCACCTGCAAGGCCGGCGCAGTGCATATAGATCCTTGCAGACTAGGCAGATAGGAGTTCACGGAGTGATCTCGACAGTGTCATGGAGGATAGTCCTCTATCACACCTTTTGCATATACGGTTTGTCGCACCCTGCAACAAGGTGGGCAAAATGACCCGCGGCTACCTCACACGGGCATGGCCGCAAGCCGATAGGCCTACCTGTCGGGTAGTTTTGCGTTGGGAAACACACCGCCATGGTCTTGACTCCCGGCCCGTCTGCCTGCACCATGTTGCAGGCTTTTGGGGATGAGGTTCTTGGCGCGGGAATCAGGGTGACCTTGGCGGTCGAGGTTTGCCGCTGGAGGGCACAAGATGAGTCGTGCCAAGCATAGCTTTCTCATCCGCCGACGCGGTGGTCGGAAACGCGTATATCGAGTTCTGAATGTTGCGCTAGCCCTGTTGGGCCTGTGGCTCCTGAAGTCCGAGGGTTCCTCGAACGGGGGCCTCGTCTCGGCCCAGGCCGTCCACGGGGAGTGGGTCGTCCTGGAGAACGTACCGCCTCGTGTCCATGCGTTGCTGAAGGAATATGGCTTCCTATCGGACGGAGGTAGCAGCAAGGAGTATCGTCCCGGCAGCAACCAGCGAGTGCATTGGCCCGAGGAATGGTCCGATGAGGAGTTTCGAATCCTCGAAACGCGATCCGGCGCTCGTGTCATGGCCGATGACACGGTCGATCAGGCCGTCGCCCGGATCACACAGGCCATTCGGGAGCAACGAGCCGAAGTCTTGCGGGCGCTGGAGCGCGATCTGGAAGAGGCCGAGCGGTTGTTGGCCGTAGTCGAACGCAATCGCGAGGCCCGGGCGTCGGAAGATGTTGATCAAAGGGAGGACGAGGAGCGGCGCGACGCCGTTGCGAAACCGCCTTCGCCGAAGGCCGCCAAGCCGAAGCCAAAGGTGCGGCGCGAGTGGTTTACGGTGACGGCGTACTGTCCTTGCAAGAAGTGCTGCGGGCGATGGTCGAAATACCATCGAACCGCTTCGGGGCTGCCCCTGACGTACAACGGCGGCCATCTGGTCGCGGCGGATACGGATGTTCTGCCGTTCCATACGAAAGTCAGGATCCCCGGCTACGCGGGAGGCCGGGCTGTTCCCGTTGTTGACCGCGGGTCGGCGATCAAGGGCAAAATGCTGGATGTCTTCTTCCCCACGCATTGGCGCGCGAAGCGATGGGGTAAGAAGCGACTCCTCGTCGAGATCATCGACGAGTAAGGACGAGTCGATTTCCCTTAACCCTGTCGGTCTACAGCGAGCGCAGCGTCATGAAACTCGGGTTCCTTACGCCGTACAGCGATCAAGTCGTCGAGACAGCCAGTCAAATCGGTTTTGATGCGTTGGAGCTTCAGGCAGCGAGTTGGGGGGACCCGCCTCCCAGCACGGTGACGGCGGCACGGACTCGATGTGCCGGTGCCCGAGATCGGCTCGAGGAGGCCGGCATTCATGTGACGGCGCTCGGCTTCTATGGAAACCACATCGCGGGGAAGCCGAGCAGCGTTCGCAAGCAGTTCGCCTCGGTGATGAACATCGGCGACATCCTCGGGTGCGACGTCATCGCTACCCTCGTCGGACGCTTGCCCGAGGCGGCCATCAGTGAGCATGCCTCTGCCTTCAAGAAAGTCTTCGGTCCGATCGCCAAGATGGCCGCCGATCGTGGCTTTCGCATCGCCTTCGAGAATTGGAGCGGCATGCGGGAGTATCCCTTCCACGGCACGAATCTGGCCTATCGGCCGGAGGCGTGGGATCTGATGTTCGACGCCGTGGATTCCGAGGCGATCGGCCTGGAATTCGATCCCTCCCACCTGCACTTCCAGATGATGGACTACGTCCAGTTGGCGCGGGACTACGGCGATCGGATCTACCACGTGCACGCGAAAGACACGGAGATCCTCCACGATAGGCTCCGTGCCCACGGCATCTTCTCGAGCGGGTGGTGGCGGTTCCGTGTCCCGGGTTGGGGGGAGATCGACTGGCGACGCTTTCTCTCGGCCCTGGAGGATGTCGGCTACGACGGGGGCGTGGTGATCGAGCAAGAAGACCCGGTCTTCTCCGAGGAACGCTTCGACGAGGGGCTGCAGCTCGGCTACAACACCCTCGCGCCGCTCATGGTTCGGTAGGTCTGCCCACAACAAGAGCGATCTTGCCACCCCGGACGGCGCAGCCCGCCGGCCGAGGGGTCACGGCTCCAGTCCCGTTGCGAGTTCCCGCACGAAATCGAGCGTTTGCGCTACGATGTCGTCCCGCGAGGCGCCTCCGTCGATGGCCTCCGTCATCCGACGCACGATCGCGCTGCCCACAATGGCGCCGTCCGCGACCCCACAGACCTGTCGGACATGCTCCGGCTTGCTGATACCGAAGCCGACACAAACAGGCTTCCGTCCGATCTCATGCAGCCTCCGTACGTTCGCGGGCAGGTCGGGCGGCAGGGCATCGCGCTCTCCGGTGATGCCCGCCACGGCAATGTAGTACACGAAGCCCTGGCTGATCTCCGCGATCCGCGCGAACCGTTCGGGTGAGCTGGTCGGGGCGGTCAGCATGACCAACCGAAGGCCCATGGCGGAGGTCTGGCCGGCAACGTTGGGGGCCTCTTCCAGGGAAAGGTCCGGGATAATCAGACCGTCCAGGCCGATCTCGACGCAGTGGCGCAGGAAGCACTCCACGCCGATGCGATAGACGATGCTGAAGGAGAGCATGCCCACGATGGGCGCCGCGACGTCCTCGCGCACGTCGCGGACCATGTCGAACACGTCTCTGACGCGCATGCCCCGCGCGAGCACACGGGAGAACGATTCCTGGATGACGGGGCCGTCGGCGATAGGGTCCGAGTACGGGATGCCGAGCTCAATGACCGATGCGCCGGCCTCCGGCAGCGCCCGAAGGAGCTGGGCCGTCACCTCGAGATCCGGATAGCCCGCCGTGATGTAGGGCATGAGGGCCTTTCGGGACCCGTGTGCAAGCGTGGAGAAGGTGGTATCGATCCGGTTGTCTACCATGGTCTACTCCGTCCGAAGCGAGGCAGTATAGCCGTTCGGGCCATGTCGGGCCAGTTGCGGAGGGTGGCTTGTCCTGGTCCCTACGCATCGCTAGGATCGACCTGGAAAGGCTTCGGTTCGCATGCCCACCGAGGATCACGCATCCCGAGAAGGGAGCCCGACGGCACCCTCGCCGCGCGGCAGGAAGTGGTTGGCGCTGGTCGGTTCGCTCCTGGTAACGCTCGTCGTCCTCGAGGGCGGATTCCGTCTCCTGGGATACGGCGCCGATCGTGGGCCTTGCTTTCAAGGGTATGTCGGGGCCGGCATCCGCCTGATGTGCTACGACCGAAATCTCAACGATTACCTCGATGTCGACCTCACCGACCCCAGAGTGCGAAGGCGATTCTACGACGAATACGGCGTGATCGACATGGAGGAGACCTATCACTACACCCCTTACGGCGTCGTCACCCCGTGCGACCGGCGAGAGATGCGTCCGGGGCAGCTCCGGCCGAAGCCGAAGGGCAAGATTCGGCTGATTGCCGTCGGCGACAGCTTCACTTACGGACACGGCCTGAAGCCGGGAGATCCCTGGCCACGGCAGCTCGAATCGCTCCTCAACGAGGACGGCCGCGATCGCTTCGAGGTCCTGAACTGCGGCATCGGCGACACCGGCGTGGCCGAGACGACACGGCTCGTCCTCGAGACGCTCTTGCCGCTCGAGCCCGACGCGCTCATCTACGGTTGGTACCTGAACGACCCGATTCCATCGCCCTCCTACGCCGAGGCACAACAAGAGTGGATGTCCCGCTCTCGCGATGAGGCTCGTCACATTCCGGACCGGTACGTCAGCGTGGGATGGGAGAAGATCACGGGCGCCCGTCGCTATTGCGCCATCTACGACTTCGTCCGAGAGAAGCTGAATCAGCGGTACCTCGGCTGGAAGAGCATCGAATGGATCAACGGCATGTACGGCGCGGAGAACGAAGAGGGATGGTCTCACTCACAGGAGCTGCTGGGCCTCGTCGCCAAGGCGTTGCGGGAGCGCGGGGCCGAGGTCCACGTCGCCGTCTGGCCGATGATGATCGGCTTCGGACCGGACTATCCGCTCGAGCCCGCGCACCGCGCGATCGCGGAGGTCTGTTCGAAGCTCAAGATTCCCTGCCTCGACCTCCGAGAGACTCTCGCCACGGAAGGGGATGTCAACAAGCTCATCCTGCATCCCGAAGACCGCCACCCGAGCAGGCTTGCGAGTCGCCTGGCCGCCGAGGCCATCCAGGGACACCTGAGGACGCATCATCCCGACTGGTTCCGTTGAGGCACCGCAACGGTCCTTGTGCGCAATGTTCCCGTGCCATCGGGGGTGCCGCTCGGGCGGCATGACACGCGAGATCCGCCGGGCCGGCCGAACACGCCCTGCATCGAGCAAGGCGGTTCCGTATAATGGACGGGACGGAGGTTGTACCCGTGAGCTTGACAAGAAGAGGCTTTCTCCAGCACCTGGGAACGGCCGCGGCGGCGGGAATCGCGAACCCGCTGACCGGCGCGCCCGCCGAGGGCGGTCGCCGGCCGAAGAACGTCGTATTCATCTGCCTGGACACGGTCCGCGCCGATCGGCTGGGCTGCTACGGCTACGAGCGCAACACGAGTCCGAACGTCGATGCCCTGGCGAAGCGGTCGGTCGTCTTCGACGACGCGCTGAGTCCGTCCTCGTGGACCCTGCCCGTCCTCGCATCCGTCATTACGGGGGAGTACCCCCATGAGCACGGCGCGCTCTACTTTCGCACGCCGATTCGCGACAGCTCCGTGCGCCTCCCGGAGGTTTTGGGGCAGGCGGGCATGGCGACGGCGGCGATGGGGCAGTTTCCGTTTCACTTCGACTTCTATCAGTTCCAGCGGGGATTTGAATCGTACGAGCAGAAATGGTCGTTGCTGGCACCCAAGACGACGGGACAGGTCCGTCGATGGCTGGACGAGCGTGCCAAGGACCGGCGGGGCTTCTTCCTGTGGACGCACTACTTCGAGCCGCACGTGCCGTACGAATTCCAAATCGACTCCGTCGGCTTCTACAACACGGCCTACCGCGGCAAGACGACGAAGGTGTTTGACGCCAACCTGATCCTGAAGTACCGCGACGAGGGGACGCCCCAGGCCAAGGCGGAGTTGGCCCGCATCCATGATCTGTACGACGGTGAGATCTTCTGTGCCGACAAATACGTCGGCTGGATCCTGAAGGAGCTCCGCCGCCTTGGGCTCGCCGACAGCACCATGGTCATCATCATGTCGGACCATGGCGAGCACTTCGGCGAGCACGGCATCGTCGAGCACGGCAATACGCTGTATGAGGAGCTGGTCCGCGTGCCGCTGATCGTCCACGCGCCGGGCTGCAAGCCGGGGCGGTGCGAACAGTGCGTCTCGACGGTCGCCGTCTTTCCAACGATGCCCGACTTTTTCGAGCTTCCGGCCCGACAGTCCTCCGGCATCAGTCTCATGCCCGCACTGTCGGGCAGCCGTCTCCCCGATCGGCCGCTGTTTACGACGTTGGATACGGCCACCAGCGTCATCTTCGTCCCGGACGGTAGCGATCCAAGCAAGATCCAGGCCAAGGACAAGATCATCAAGAACATCAAGGCCGTGCGTAGCGGCAAGAAGAAGCTGATCTACGACGTCCAGGCGCGCTGCTACGAATTGTACGACCTAGCGACCGATCCGAAGGAGCAGAAGAACCTGGTTGCCGGCAACAAGCCGCCGTCGGAGCTTAGGCAGCTCCTGGACGATTGGCTCTTCGCCATGGAGCGGAACCAACCCACCATATCGGCCCCCAACGAATCGGTGATCGAGGCCATGCGGAGCCTCGGCTACATCCAATAAGCGCAGATACACGGTTTCACGAGACGTGCGGGCAGGGCGGCGCCGTCATCCGCCGGAGCCGTCCGTCGTCGATTGCCTGGTGGTCGAACCGGCCGGGCGACTCGCCGGCCCGCTCGTCGAGGGATTCAGCAGGCTCTCCCACAAGGCATCCGAGTTCCAGCCGCCCCGCCGCAGCAGCTTCCCATTGAGGAGGATGGTGGGTGTGCCCTGGATGTCCAGCTCGGCACCCGCCTGGATGTGCGCCTGGATCCGTCTCAGCGAAGCCGGATCGGCCATGGCCTTGCGGAAGGCCTCTTCGTCCAGGCCGATTTCCTTGGCCAGGCGGACATAGGGACGCTCCACCAAGCGGACGCCTTCGCCGTAAAGGGCGTCGTGCATCTTCCAGAACGCCTCGTCGCCCCCGACGAGCCGCGCGGCCTCCGCCGCTCGTGCCGCCGCGCACGAGAAGGGGTGCGAGGACGACTTGCTATGCGGGTTGCACGCACGCGCCAGCGGGTAATGCCGATAGATCCATCGGATCCGTCCGGGGTATTCCTCGCACAGCTTCTCCAGACGGAGGGAGAGCTTCCGGCAGAAGGGGCATTGGAAGTCGCTGTACGTGATGGCGATGAAGGGGGCCTGCGGCGCGCCCCGCATGGAATCATCGTCCCGGACCTCCCAGTCGAACTCCTCCTGACGTGACCAATCCCATCGGACGAATGCCGGATCGTCGATGATCTCCTTGTAGGCCCGCTCGATGCGCTGGGCGCTCTGTTGGTACCCGGTTGTCGCGCGGGCCAGCATGCCCATGACGGCGGCGGCGAGGCCGAAGGCGACGGCCACCATCGCGCGTTGCCGGGCACGGACGTTCGCCATAGCAGTGGGTTCTTCCGTTCTCTCGGTAGCGCCTTCGAGCGATGCACGCGCCGCAGCGCCGCGTCGTGGCCACGCCAGCACGGAGCCGATGAAGAGCAGTCCGGTCACACCATGGCTTGCCAGACAGAGCCCGCAAGGAGCGGGAAACTTGGTGAACAGCAAGTAGGCCATCCCCACGGCAACGGCCGTCGCCGAGAACGTCAGCAGGACCGGCACCGCGTGCCAGAGCCCCCGCGACGGATCCGGACGCCCGACGATAAGGAACCACAGCAACAACACGCCGTAGAAGGCAACGCCGAGCATCGAGGCGGGAAGCCGTTTGGCCTTCGGACCGAACCCAAGGGGGACCGACCCCCAGGGGCTCTGGAACGCCTGTTGGCAGCTATCAACCTGATTGTTGGCTCGGCATAAGTGCTGGCTGAGGCCGCCGGCGTCGACGCGATGCGCGGCAACGGTGTTCATCACGCCCGTAATCGCCAACCCAAGGACAAGCAGGCCGAGGAGCGCGACGACCGGCCATTGATATCGTAAGGTCCCGATGAGCCATTGCGAAGTCGCATACAGCAGCACCATCAGCAGGCCCACGACCAGGACAGCGATCAGCACGTTGGAGGCCCCCAGCATGGCGACCAGGCACAGGTAGACCGCCAACAGGAGCGCAAGAAAGTATGTCCCCATATGCAGGAGTGGGGTCAGCATGCTAGACCACCTTCATTTGGATCAGGGGTTCCACGGCCATCCGCACCTGACGATAGGCCAGACTCAACCGAATGCCCGAAACAAGTGCCGCCAAGATTGCAAGGACCTGCACGCCGAGGAAGCGGCCGTAGTGCAAGACGTACTCGAGCGTCGAATCGATCGGTAGGTTGCCCAGACCGGTTCGTAGCTGTTCGAGGTCGAAGAAGGCGTCCGGAAGGTCGATCATGGAAACGGGCATGAGGTTTCGCCAAGGAAACACCAGCGCCGCCAGCACGATCGACCAGAAGAACGCGGACGTGGCGTGACAGACTCCGCCCATCCGGCCGGCGAGGCAGATATTCACGCCGATGAGCTGGGTCATGATGAGCAGGCCGGTGGCGGCCAGGCCCGCAAAACGGGCCAACGGCAATACCGCTGCGATGACGGACTCCTGGTACATCCGAAACGGGGGAACGGCGGGCGGCACCTGCCGCGTCAACTGCTCGACCGCGACGGGAAGCCCGGGGGGGAGATCCGCGCGGCCTGTCTCGCTCGGGGACGTCGTCGGGCGGGACCTCTCCACCAGAATCGTTACACCCTTCGGGCGCGTCTCGGTAGAGGGTGCGGCCTGCCCGCTTCTGGAGCTGACTTCCACGCGCGAAGGAGGCTTCGCCGAGCCGGTGGGCCTCTGGGCGGAGGCCGTAGTCGCAGGGGCCCCCGGGACCGGCAGCGTGGTCGATTCCAGCATCCGGGCGACTTCGAGCTGCTGATAGCCCTGCTCAACGGTCGGGCCCCACCGAACGACGGCGTACGCCCCAATATGCGTGAGCAAGCTCAAGACAACGATCAAGAGGAAGACGGTCCGGGCCTTGCGGACCGCCAAGACGGCCCCCAGGTAGTCCCGAAGCACCCCCAGCTCGGACTTGGGTCGTTGGTCCATCGGTGGGCTCAGCCTCCTTGCCGATCCGCGGGGTCCTGCGGCAGGTCGATTCGGCGTCGGCAAACGCGGAATCCACGCGAACCTACACCATGGTCGCCGCTTCCCTCCGGGGTGTCTAGAGGGAAGCCAGGGCGTCTTCGGCGGCGTCGACCGTCCGGTCGATCAACTCGTCCGTGT
>CAZKCX010000045.1:0-18425 GCA_964550865.1 uncultured Planctomycetales bacterium | reverse complement strand
ATCCGAATCGAGGCCCGCTCCCGGCTTCCGAGTGTGCCAACGCCTACCGCGCGGCCTTCGGGGCCGAACCGTACGCGTTGTCGTGCACGATCGTCCGCTTGGAGGCCCGCACGGCCTTCGCCGCCGAATCATGCCGGACGAACCAGTTGTGATGCACGTCGCACTTGTCCTGCGGCACGCCGCGAATGGCGATCGGCGTCTGGGGCGCGCGGAACGTATTGTTGTGGATCTCGATCGACGTGCCCGCGATATCGGTCCCGTCCTTGCGGTCGCGCCCGCCGTGCATGTCGAAGCAGTGGCTCAGCGACGTGCCCAGCTCGACGTTGTGCCTTGCGATATAGGTGCAGCCGGGTCGGCCCGTGCCCGCAATGCTGTGCCGATTCCAATCGAACAGGTTGTACTCGATCAACGAAGACGCCTCGTTGTGCGAGATGCCGTAGCCCAGGCCGTTGTATTGACAGTGGTGAATGAAGTTGTGGTGGATGTGATGCCCCGTGCCCGTCCGTAAGCAAATTCCCGCGTGTCCGAAGGCCGAGATCTCGCAGTTGTCGACCTCCAGTCCGGCGTGCTCGGTGCGGATGCCGTCTTGCGTCGGGAACTTGTAGTAGTACTTGTGCCTCCCGCCGCCCGGGCCGAACGCCCGCCGATGGTGGGCGAGGTAGCGCTTGGGGTTGGGCCCTCGCAGACGGATGCCCGTGATCCGGACCTTTGGCCCGGCCGGGCGGATCATCACCTGCGTCTTGAGCGCGTCGCTGGTCAGGAGCGCGCCCTTTGATCCGTTGTGGCCACGCTCGCCCGCGAGCGTCACGCCTTCCGGGACATCCAGCACGATCCCCTCGATGTAGATCCGAGCGGTCAGGTCGATCTCCGTCTCGTCGGGGATGAAGACGACCTGCCCCTTCTTGGCCTTCGACAGGGCGTCGAGCAGCGAGTCCACATCCTTGGCGGTGTAGTCGCCCTGGGTAACGATCTTGGTATAGCCCTCGCCGCCGCCGATCGGGCCGCGCTCGTCGGGTTTGGCGCCGTAGACGACACCGTCGATCTCGGTCCACGTCGGTTCGTCTGCCCTCGCGGAAGACGGCAGGACGAGAAGGAAAGCCGCCACCATAGAAGCAAGTCGCATCCATCACTCCCTGTTCTCGAAAGGGGTCTCGTTCCGAGCCGTGACGCGTCACCCTATCGTTCCGGCGGTATGCGGTCAATGAGGGGACGGTTCTCAGGCAGGCGCTCAGGGCTTCCGCTCCACGATCAACAGACACCAGGGATTCCGCGGCGGGAGGCCGGCCGTCATAATCCCGGCTTCTTCGGTAAGGGGAATGGCCTTGCCTACGACCAGGGGCGCGAAATCCCTCGTCTGCTCGGCTTGCGCGTGGGCGGCCTTGTCGTACGCCGCGGGCGCGAGCATCCGAACCGTGATGTCCGTAGCGAAGAAGCAGGCCCGTCGCAGCCGGACGGCGAATGGCTTGGATTGCTTGCCCCATTCCACCAGATGGATGACGACGGGCGCGTCCTGATCGCCCGGCCTCGCCCGGACGACCGCGAAGACCTCTCCCGTCCCCCCTTCGATCTCTACCGGCGGCACCTCGCCATAGCGGGTCTCCTTGAGCCCCTTGCCGACCGTCGCCGCCTCTTCGTAGCCGTCCAGGTACTCCGCCGCCCCGCGCACGAAAGCGTACAGATCGGCGTATTGCTCCGGCGTGCCGAAGTAGCGAGGCGCGTCGTGGGGCATGTAGACGTCCCAGGGCACCATGCATAGCCCGCCCGCCGCGTACGCCATGGCGATGGTTTGGCGCGTCCGTCGCTCCCAGCCGGGCAGGTCGTCACGGTTTCCCTTCTTGGGCATCGTGACCACCTGAAGGCGATCGTGCTCGGCCGCCGTCCGCATCGCCTGGGTCATGAAGTGCGGTCGCGCATGGCCGAAGGAAAGCTCGCCGAACGTCCAGTCGAAGAGGAGCTGGATCGGCGTCCACCGCCGTACCCCGTTGTTGCAGGAGAAGGGCACGTGCCGCCCGGCGTACGCGTCGATGGCCTTGCGCGTCCGCTTGTGGAAGGCCAACGTCGAGGCGATCTGGAAATCGACGAACAGCTTCTTGAGCTCGCCCCCCTTCCACCGACCGAACGGATCGCCCACCGGGGCGCCCTCCGCGAGCAGCTTCTTGCCGTAGTCAAACGTGGACAGGTCCTCGATGCCGAGCTTGGCGCGCTCCTCGGCGGTCGTGTGCTTGCCGAGATACTCCCGAAAGCCCTTCATGCAGTGCTTGCAGAAGCACCCGCCCCAGCGGGTGGCCAGTTGGTTCGCCCCCGGCTCGTCGCGCTGCATGACTTCCGCCCCGGCGTCGATGTAGCGCTTCAGGTACGTCATATACCCCCGCTCGAGCTCCGGGTTGTTCACGCACCCCCAGAGCGTCCGCTTCCAGTTCCGCTTCCACGGTGCGATGATGGGCTCGCCGCGTGCGTTGACGACGACGACCCGTTCGAACCAGCCGTCGTCCTTGGAGGGCGGAACGAACGAGGGGGCAGACGCCGCCCCGCCGAAGACGCGCCCGCTGGCCTTCACCTTCGCGATGAAGTCCTGATCCTTGATGTAGGCCCACTCCAGGCGAGTGACGTGAAAGTCTCGCAGGGCCTGCATCGTGTCGTGCGGGTCCTTCTTGTTCCGCGGATGCCGCCGCAGGCTTCGTATGATGACGTCGCTGGCCTTGGGCGCCCCGCTGGGACGCTTGCGGGCCTTGGCCACCTCGCAGACACGCGGAGCTTGGGATTCCCCGCGGGCCGTCCAGGGCACCGAGACGGTCAGCGAAAGCGTACAGATCCCCAGGAGATGAGCCTTCTTCCTATGCATAACGGCCTCCTCGGCGGAGAGGACCTCCGCCCATGTTACCGGTAGGCTAGCCGGCTCCGCTTGACGGTGAAGCTGTGCACGATCTCGTTATCGATCGTGACGACGTTGTAGGTCGCCGTCGGGTCCGCGGCGGTCATATCGAACCGAACCAACCCGAAGGATTGCTTCTTGTTGTACGAGAACTCGGCGGCGGCCATCGTCCCGTGTACGTGCTGATTCGTAAATCGCGAGCTGTTGAACTCGTAGAAGGGATAGCCTCCCTCGCGAGGGATCTTCCACAGGTCCGAGCGATGCCGGTCGGCGGACATGAACACGACGCCCTCGATCCTCCGCTTGTCGATGAAGCCGAACAGCTCCGCGCGCTCGGCCCGAAAGCCGTTCCATGTATCGAGGCTGTCGCCCTTCGTGCGGAAGTCCACGGGGACCGACGAGCAAATGACCTTGAACGTCGCCTTCGACGCGCCGAGCCGGTCCTTCAGCCACGCCTTCTGCACCGGGCCGAGCATCGAGGGATTCTCGACCTTCGGATTCGTACGATAGTACCGGCAATCGAGCATGAAGAAGTCGACGTCATTCCAATGGAACGCATACCAACAGCCGGGCTGCTTCTCGCCCCCGGCGTAACCGGGGTTCACCCAGTTCTGGCGAAAGACATTCCACACGGGCCGCTTCCAGCTCGGCGAGTCGATCTCCGGCCCGCCCCAGCAATCGTTCGTGCCGAAATCGTGATCGTCCCAGATCGAGTAGACCGCCGTATGCGCAACCAGCGTCCGCCATTCCGGCCGGGATTGACGGCGATAATAGCAGTAACGCTGCATGTGCGGGCTCTTGGGGTTGTCGATGTATACGTTGTCGCCCAGCATCAAGAGCACGTCCGGCTTGCGGGCGTTCACGGTGAGCCACATCCGCTCGTTCTCCGGGACGTACCCCGCCCCACCGCCGAAGGCCAGTGTGAAGCTCGTCTTCTTCCCACGCGGGGGCGCGGTGCGGAAGTACAGACGGTCGGATCGCGCCGCCGGCTTGGCCCCTTCCGGCCCGACGGAGTAGGCGTACAAACGATCGGGCTTCAGACCCTCGAGTTGGACGACGGCGGTGAAGTCACGTTCGGCGGTCGCGCGGGCCTTGCCCTCGCATACGACCCGTCCGACGTCTCCGCCGATGCGATCGATCTCCCACGCCACCGCGCGAACCCCACCAGGCCGAGCGGTCCGAACCCAGACCCGGGCACTCTCATCGGTCACGCTGCCGACCATCGGCCCGTGGACTGGTTGCCAGGTCGCATCGGAATCTGCCTCTCCCTCCAAGGTCTTGAGCCAGTCCGGATGGTCGGCAAGGAGTCTCCGCAAGGCATCCGGCTCGGCGAGCGGCCCGAGCAAATCCCGCGGTCCGGCCACGACACGGCTGGGGGCCAAGCCCAGGGATAGGGCCTTCCGCATGGCGGCGACGGCCTTCTCCTTCTCGCCCTGCTGAGCCCGGGCCAGCGCCAACATGAAATAGGTTTCGGCGTCGGTGGGCTTCAGCTCGGCGTATCGCGTCAGGAAGGGAACCGCCTTTGCCGGGTTGCCCGACGTGATCTCATTCATCGCATGCTGGTGCACGCGCTTGTACTGCTTCATCTTGGCGGCCTTTTTCGCCACCGTGGCCCTTTGCTTGGCCGTTCGCGATGCCTTCGACGCAACGACCACCTGCGTCCCTGCGCAAAGTAGCACGACGAGGACAGCCTTCACCGCCCTGTGAAGTGCCAGAGGAAAGATGCGCGTTTTCATGGTTTATCCCTTTCTCGACGTCTCTGGTTGAACTCGTGCCAAGACGATTAGATGGTGCGTCCACGATGGTTCCATTCCGGGTCACTATCGTACCGCGCATTGAAGCGGACCTCGACGGCTCCTGTAGCGGCGCCTGAAGTCTGAAGCCTCTCTCGTCAACAAGCTCCCACGACTTGACCCCTCGAGCGCATCGAGGGTACGTTCAAGGATCGGGCCGAGACACGCGCAGCCCGCGGAGGGTCGACTGCGATGAACCAGGTGATTTGGATGGCGACCATTGGGCTATCAATGGGGACAGCGGCAAGCGACGACAGACACGCCGAGCTCGAGCCCGTCAAATTCTCCGACGTGACCATCCGCGACGGCTTCTGGGCCAAACGCCAGGAGATCAACCGCAAGGTCTCCATCCCCCACAACCTCGACACCTGCGAAAGCACGGGCCGCATCCACAACTTCGCCTACGTCGCCGGCGTCAGCAAGGAGCCGTTCAAGGGGCACATCTTCCACGACTCCGACGTCTACAAGGTGCTCGAGGGCGCGGCCTACTCGCTCTCGACGCATCCCGACAAGGCCCTCGCGGCCCGCGTCGACAAGATCATCGACCTGATTGCCCGCTCCCAGCAGCCCGACGGCTACGTCAACACCTGGTTCACGGCCAAAGAGCCCGACAAGCGGTGGACCAACCTCCGCGTCAAACACGAGCTCTACTGCGCGGGCCACATGTTCGAAGCGGCCGTCGCCCACTACCACGCCACGGGCAAGCGGACGTTCCTCGACGTCGCGTGCAAATTCGCCGATCACATCGATCGCACCTTCGGGCCGGGCAAACGTCACGCCGTCCCCGGCCACGAGGAGATCGAGCTCGCGCTCGTCAAGCTGTGGCGCGCCACGGGCGAGGATCGATACCTGAAGCTCTCGAAGTTCTTCGTCTACGAGCACGGCCAAGCCGAAACGCATGAGCTCTTCGGATCGTACTGCCAGGACCACAAACCCATTCGGGAGCAAGACGAACCCCTCGGCCACGCGGTCCGGTGGCTCTACCTCTTCAGCGCGGTGGCCGACCACGCCGCCCTCGATTGGGATCAGGGCCACGTCGACGCGATGGAGCGTCTCTGGCGGAACATCGTCGAGAAGAAGATGTACATCACGGGCGGCGTCGGCGTGCAGCATCACAGCGAGGGCTTCGCCCGCGAGTACTTCCTGCCCAACTACGACGCCTATTGCGAGACGTGCGCGTCGATCGGCATGGCGTTTTGGAACCACCGCCTCGCCCTGCTGCACGGCGAGGGCCGCTTCGCCGACCTTGTCGAGCGTGTGCTCTACAACGGCGCGCTCTCCGGCGTCTCCCTGGATGGCGCCAGGTTCTTCTACGTCAATCCGCTCGCCAGCCACGGCAACCATCATCGCAAGCCGTGGTACGGCTGCGCCTGCTGCCCGACGAACGTCGTCCGCTTCCTGGCGGCACTCGGCGACTATATCTACGGCCGGATGGCCGACGGCGACGGTGTCTGCGTGCTGCAGTACGTCAACAGCTCGACGACCGTTCCCCTAACCAAGGGCAAGGTCACGCTGACCCAAGAGACGCGATACCCCTGGGAGGGTGAGGTCCGAATCCGCGTCGAGCCGCAGGGATGCGAAGAGTTCGCCGTCCGCGCGCGGATCCCCGGCTGGTGCGAGGGCGCCACGGTGACCGTAAACGGGGAGAAGGTGGCCGAAGAGCCGCGAAACGGCTTCGTCACGATCCGTCGCACGTGGAAGCGCGGGGACACGATCGCGCTCGATCTCCCGATGCCGATCCGCCGCGTCGCCTCACACCCGAAGGTCAAGGCGAACGTCGGGCGTCTGGCGATCATGCGCGGACCGATCGTCTACTGCCTCGAGGAATGCGACAACCCCTGCCGCGTCGACCGGATGGCCATCGCCCCCGATGCCGAGCTGACCCCGCGGTTCGAGGGCGATCTGCTGGGCGGCGTGACGGTGATCCGTGGCAAGGGCAGCGTGGCGAGGATTGCCGAGGCCGGCGATGGTTCGCTGCGCGCCGAGAGAGGCTCCGTCGACCTGACGGCCATTCCCTACTACGCCTGGGACAACCGTGAGCCCGGACGGATGGTCGTCTGGGTGCCCACGGACTTGAAGACGCCGACGAACCTGAAGGACGCTACGATCGCCGTCGTCGCGACGCCATCGGCCTCGCACTGTCATCCCGGGGACAGCGTCACGGCCCTCAACGACAACATCTTGCCCAAGAGCTCGATCGATCACGACATCCCACGCCTCACCTGGTGGAATCACAAGGGCACGCGCGAGTGGGTTGCTTACGCGTTCGACGAGCCCAGGACATTCTCCAAGACCGAGGTCTACTGGTTCGACGACACCGGAAAGGGATCCTGCCGCGTGCCGGTCTCCTGGCACCTCCTCTGGCACGACGGCAAGCGATGGCGACCCGTCGACGCCACGTCGCCCTACGGCCTAGCCAAGGACACCTTCAACACCGTGACCTTCAAACCGATCACCACCAAGCAACTCCGCCTCGTGGTCCAGCTCCCGCCGAACGTCTCCGGCGGCATTCTCGAATGGCGGCTGCCCAGGTGACCCGCCAGCGTCGTGAAGGCGATGGCGTTCGGACGGAATGAACGTCGTCTCGTTCGCAGGCGCATCCCAGGAAGGCCGCCGATCACCACGTGCCGTAACGTATCCGCTGTATTCAGAGACGGTCTGGCTCCCGCGGCGCAGCCTTGGCGAAGCCGGGTCCCCAGGCGGTCGATTCCCGCTAGTGATCGGTATGGGCCGGGGCCGAGGACGGCCCGGCTCGGAAGACACGACACCGTCGATCGTGCGGCGCGATCACCTTCCCGGCATGAACGGTTCGCGTCACAGAAGCCATGCCGGCTTCACGCCCTACGCTTGACCCAGCGCAAGCCCGCCAGCGCAACCAGGATCAGCGGGAAGGAGGCACCAGCGCTCTTGCCGCAGTTGAAGACGGCCGTGACTTCTCGGTCGCTCATCATCGCGATCGTAATCACCAGGTTGCCGTCGTTCACGGCGTGGTTGACGTCGCCCGGGTAGTTGGGATCGTAGATCCGCCAGTGCTTAAAGCCGTACTCAGGATCGGGCACGGCCGTCAGCGTTACCAGAGCGTTGGGCTCGTACTCCGGCAGATTCGGGTCCACCTCCACGTGGCCGTTGGAACCGTTCTTCGTGCTGACGGTCAACGTGCACGTGCGTATGGCCTCGCCGAAGTCGAACGGGACGAACTCCCGATCGGCCGCGCGGCTCGTCGGGCCTTCCGCATAGGCGACCCACAGCTTGAGGGCCTCCCCGTCAAAGACGACGTCCAACAGGTTGCTGCCCATCGCCACGCGCCGCACGATCTCGATGGCGGCGTTCGGATCGATCGGCCCGACGTAGTTCGGGCTCGCCGGGTCGATCAGGTCGACCGTTCGATCGATGTACTGCGGCCGGTACGTCACACCCGGAAACGCCGGGTACGTTTCGTTCCACAGCGGGACGTTCGCGTCCCAGATCGTGTTGGGCTCGGCCGGGTCGTTGTACGAGACGAACTCGTCGACGCCCCACAGGTACCAGTAGTCGCGGGTCGTGACGATCGTCTTGCTGTCGCGGTCGTTCGGATCCGACAACGCCCCGCCATAGCCGACGCCGTACGTATAGTTCGTGGTCCGGGGGCCGTCTTGGATGACTTGGAGTGCCTTCTCGAGTGCGGTGACGCCCCCGCCGCCGGCGGATTCCGCCAGCACCTTCTTGAGCAGCAACGTCATGGGGATGCCTTCGAACAGGTCGTAGGTCGCCGGGTCTTGGAGGTCGGCCTCCGGCGTCGTCTCCCCCACTTCGCACGCCGCAATCCGCTCGCTGTTGATACCCGCAAGCGAGCCGATCAGCCCGGCGAACCCCACGTTGCAGTAGGCCGGACCCTCGTCCGGCCGATAGACCGTGATGACCGGATTGTCCTGGCCGCCCGTGTCCATGTCCGTATCGAGCACGCGGATCTGGATCAACCGGCCGTCGTACGTAGCCGGGCCCAGGGCACCGAGAGAGGTGCAGTTGAACTCCTGTAGCTCGACCAGGGCGTGCATGCGACGCAAGTCGGTCAACGTAATGGGCGGGGAGACCGGCGGGTCCGCTTCGGCCGCTCCGTCCACAATCCCGTCGAGCTCGTCGTGAAACGCCTGGGGGATGTACGGTGCCATTCTGGGCCAGATGTTGTTGTCGATGAGCGCCTGCAGCTCCGGCTCCGACATCCCCGAGAAGTCGATGAACTTCGTGATGTTGTCCCGGATCTCCGTCGCCAGCAGATAGCCGTACCACCAGCCCATCTGGTAGGGCGTACCCATAACTTTGACCGCCGTGATGTCGTCGTAGGGGTTGGACGCGTGGACGGTCCACTTGCTCCCGTCGCCCCCCGGTGGGTCAGCCCATGCCATCCCAGCGCAGACACCGGCCAGAATCGACGTCGCGGCCATGATCCGGATGCCCCTTCTCCTCTGATCCATTGCGGCGGCCTCCCAAATAGATGCTCGTCATCGCCCGTATTCAGTATCGTCGTTGGTTTGAGCGAACACAAGACGCGGGTCCGTCTAGCCGCCGGTCTTCGAACCCGTTGCCGCCTTCGCATCGATCTTCGTGACCGTGTTGCCTTCGCCGCGATCCTCGACCGGCCCGACGGACTGGATGATGCAGTTGCGAACGCGCTCGTCCAGGATCAAGCGCGCCGTGGTGTAGTTGGTCACGGTGGAATCCCGCAGGCCCTTCTTGCCGCCGCAGTGGAGTCGGTTGACCGCTCCGGGGAGCGGGCGCGTCGTGCCCTCGCGGAAGATGAACGTGCAGCGGTCGCCGCAGATCTTCCCCAGGCTCGTCCGGGCGGTCGGCTGGACTCCCTTGGCCGGACTGAGGATCGTGACCTCGTAGAAGGCGTCTTTCGGCACGGGGCCTCGCGTCAGGTTGAACAACGGGTTGTACGCGATGTCACCGCGGCAGTTCCGCATCACGATCTTGCCCTTGTCGCCGGCGCTCAGGTCGTAGCTGAAGTCGCCGGCCTCCAGCACCGTGACGTTCTCCAAGGTCACGTCCCCGACGCACAGCAGCTGAAAGCAGCCACGCAGACGTTCGACGGTCGTGTCGATCACCGTGACGTTCTTCACTTCGTTGTACGCGCGGACGCCGTCTTCGGTCAGGGGGATCATCTGATCCCGCGGGATGGGCCGCTTGCCGCGGTACATGATGTGGAAGTCGTACTCCGTCGCCCGGCCGACCTTCTCCTTGTAGATGTCGTTCGTCGGACGCAGCGCGCCGGTGAAGTAGCACCGTTGGATCCGCACGCCGTCCACCTTGTGGAAATGGACACAGTGCCCGAACGACCGCATATAGACCCAACACCCGATGAGCTGGGTGTCGTTGGCGTGGTGCAGGGACAGGAACGAATGCTTGTTCAGTCGACCGAAGTTCGGGCCCCCTTTGCCGTAGTAGTCGGAGTACCCGTACGGCACGGAACCCGCGATGACGAACGTGCAGTTCAGAAACGTATTGTTGTCGTTGCAGACCTCGAACTCATTCTCGGTCACGCGGTACTTGGGATACGGCCTGTCGACGACGTTGCGGAAGTACCCGCCCTCGAAGGTGTTGCCCGATCCGTTGATGTGCCAGGTGTCGGCGACGTGGGCCTTGCCGAAGAGCTTGCTCTGCACGGAAACGGGCGTCTCGATCACCACACCGCGAAGGTCGAAGTGGTTGTCCGAGCCGTTGACGGCGAAGATGTGCTCCTGCCGGTTCGTCTTCTGGGAGCGCTGCACGGGGGCATCCATCGGGGGATCGATCTTCTCGGCACGGTAGACGCCCGGCTTCAGGCGGATCTTCTGCCCGTCCCTCTTGATCGCGGCGCGGAATGCATCCAACGTCTCGATGAGCGTGAACCCCTCGCGGACCTCGAACGAATCCGTGGCGGGCGGTGGCGGCGGGGGAGGCTTGGCAATCACCTCCATCGGCGGATTCCCCGCCAGTTGCAGACTCAGATCCTTCTTCCCTTCCGCAGTGGCCGAACAGCAGATCGCGCCGCACGCCAAGACGACAGCCGTCCAAGCCCGATGACACTGCATCGGTCGCTCCTTATCGCTACGCATACCATACGCCGAACGGCCGGGCACCGATCCGCGCTGCCCTTCGCTCCGGAAACGCTGGGACTCGCGTCCGCCGGCGGTCACGGCGAATTCGTCGCGGAGCGAAGGAACGGGGCGACGTCTTTCTTGAGCTTCCTCAGCGACGGCTGGTTGTGATACATCATGTGCCCGCCCTCGTAGCGCGTGATCCGGATGTTTGACCGAAGCTCCTTACCGACCTCGAGATGGCTCATCGTGTAGTCGGCCGCGAAGAACGGCGTGGCCAGATCATAATGCCCCGTCGCGACCAGGACCTTGAGATTCGGGTTCTTCACCATGGCCGACCGCAGGTTGTCCGCCACGGAGAGATAGCCCAGCCCGTTCTCGCCGAACTTCCACGGCCGCACGCGGTCGGAAAGGACTTCATACGGAAGCGTGCTCTTGTATTCCAGCGTCCGCCGGACGTAGTCATTGAAGCCCGAACTGTAAACGGCGAAGTAGCGGGACAGACTGGGATCGTACGTCGGCCAGCTCATCGTCGGCTTCGGGTCGAAACCGGTAATCCGTCCGTCGAATCGGCCGATGATCTTCTGCTCGTCTGCCAGAAGGCGCTTTCGAAACGCCCGCGGCTGGATCCGGAGATCGCTCCGATCGATGAAATCCGTAGGCAGTGACGTGTAGCGGTGCAGGTGTTTCGTGACCGCGTCACGTTCCGCCGGGCGCAGATCGGCCCCTTTGGCCAACGCGGTCAGGTAGGACCCCAAGGCCCATGCCCGGACCTCCTTGAGCGTCTTGCCGAGGTCGGCCCGGAGATCGGCCGCCAGCTTCTTGTGATAGCAGGCCGCGGCGGTGTACGTCGGGAGGTACAACGCGTAGGGAAGATCATTGCCCTGCCCCGGCATGATCGTTTGGTAGTCCAGCACGGGCGAGATCAGGATGATCCCGTTCAGCGCGATCCCATAGCGATCCAGCAAATACTCCGAGAGCCCGGCCGCCCGCGTCGTCCCGTAGCTCTCGCCCGCGAGGAATGTCGGCGAGAGCCAGCGCTCGTATTGTGTCGCATAGAGCCGGATGAAGTCCGCCACCCACTTGACGTCCTCCTTGACGCCGTAGAACTGCTCGCCCTTCTCGCCCTTGGCGGGCCGGCTGAAGCCCGTGCCCACGGGGTCGATGAAGACCAGGTCCGTCGCGTCCAACCAGGAGTGGTTGTTGTCGACGAGCCGATACGGCGGGGGCGGCGCCGCCCCATCGTCCGCAAGCGCGATCCGCTTCGGCCCCACCGCCCCCAAGTGCAGCCAGACGGAGGCCGCGCCTGGTCCGCCGTTGAACACGAACGTCAGCGGCCGCGTGTTGGGACACGTCTTGTGGGCCTCGGTCGGCTTGGTGGAGGCGTCGTCTTCGCTCAGGCGCTCATACGCCACGAAGAAGACCGTGGCCTTGAGCTTGTCGTGCTCGTCCTTCATCGGCATGGTCGCCGCCGTAGCGCGATAGGGTATCTCTGTCTCGCCGATCCGGATCGTGCCCTCCGTCACCGAAGCGTCTTCCACGTGGCCTTCCAACGGCTTTTCGGCCGCCGCCCCGATCCGTCCCGGCTTCGTCGTGGCGCGTCGACTTGTGGCTTCGGCCAGACCGTGTTCGGCTCCGCTGAAGAAGAGCAACCCGATTAGTAGGAGATTCGTCTTCATGTCGTACCCGCCTTCGTGCTTGTGCCCGCCTCAGTCGATCTCAAATGCATGGCAATCTCACCATGCCTGCACCCATCCTGCAAGCGCGTGCGCTCGTTCTCCACGTAGGATGACGCCGGACAAGTGACCGTCTTCTCCTCCGTCGGAGATCTCAAGCAAGCTCGCTGCGAGCGGCCTGGCGCGACCGAGACCATGAGCAGGCCCCGTGTCACGAGCCCTGATTCGCTTGCCACGCCAATGCCGGTGTACGGTCTGCGGCGAGCCGGGCTTCGCTGCGTCCCGTAGGACTCCACGTGCACCCGCCGAATGCGATCGAGCCGCAATACCGCGAAGCGATTTCAGGACCAACGCATCGAGGTTTGACATGGGACGGAGACGTTATTAGCGTGCTTCCCGGTACGGGGCGGATTCATTTCGGGAGGTGGTGCCATGGATACGTGGGTCCAGAGCGGGTGGAAGACGACGTTGGCCGTCGTGCTGCTCGTCGGCAGCGTGGCGACGTTCGGATGCTCCTACGGCGGATACGTCGGTTCAGGACTCCGCCTCGCCGGCAAGGCCTCCGGCGAATCCTCGAGCGGTAGCCAACAGAGAAAGCACTATGTCGACGTGATGCTCGACGGGAACGAGGGCAGCCGCGAGAAGAACACCGGCGACATCCGAATCGCAACCGCCGTGAACAGCTCGCCGAAGTTCCGCTACAGCATCCGGGACGCCGAGGCGATGGGCGAGATCACGTCCGTCATCCTCAACATCCACCTGCATCATCCCGACCGGAAGGACCAACCCTTCGACGCCAGCTACGTGATCGCCCTGGCGGCGAGCGAGGCCGGCAAGCTCGCGTTCAAGCCGGACGTCACCTATGACATGTCCAAACCGATGCCGGGCGTCAAGGTGATCTACCCCGCCAATTACAAGGGCGAAAAGAACGGCACGGTGAAGCTGCCCGCCAACAGCCACTTCTGCATGACGGTGACCGTCCAGGCGAGCCGCGCCGAAACGGCCCGCGTCATGTTCCAGACGAAGTAGGCGCCCGTCACCGGAACGTAGCGCGCCCGTCGGCGAGCCGGTAGCGCGCCCCGTTGGGGCTATGATGACGTTGGGGCGCTTTCCGGGGGCTGCGCTTCGCTCCGCCCCCGGCTATTCTATCTCGCCCCGTTGGGGCGAACGGCAAGGCCCGAGGCTCTGCTCAACGAGACTACGACCCGTCTACACTCCCCCCTTGCCCCGCGAACGCAGATCGCTGAATCTATATTCCGCTGGACGCCGAATGCACCGCGCCGTGCCCCGGCACCTACACACAATCCGGAGATCTCCCATGCTCACGGACAAATCGCGACGAGCCGACTTTCCCGGCCTCGACTCCATGACCTATCTCAACACCGCCGCCGAAGGGATCCCCCCGCAGCCGGTCGTCAGTGCCATTGAGCAATACGCACAAGACAAGCTCCTCGGCATGGACGGGCGCAAGCTCCACGAGGCGCAGTGGCAATCGGTCCGCGAGCGGACCGCCCGCTTCTACGGCCTCACCGCCGACGAGATCGGCCTCTGCTCGTGCTCCTCGGAGGCGTTCAACCTCGCGGCGATGGCCCTGCAGCTCCGCGACGGCGACGAGGTGGTCATCAACGATCTCGACTTCCCCTCCGGCGCGACGCCATGGTTGCATCCGTCGTGCCCCGCCGACGTCCGCCTCTGGCGATCACACGACGGCGCCCTCCGCGTCGACGACCTGATCCCCCTACTGGGCCCGCGAACGCGGCTGGTCTCGACATCGCTCGTCAGCTTCTTCAATGGCTACACGATTCCGCTTCCCTCGGTGGTCGAGGCGGTCCGTGCGCACTCGCCCGCGCTGCTCGCGCTCGATGTGACCCAGGCGCTCGGCCGCATCCCGCTCGAGCTCGACGGCGTGGACCTCATCGTCAGCTCGACGCACAAATGGATCCTCGCCAGCCACGGCGGCGGATTGGTCGGTGTGCCGAAGGAGCGGGCCGACGCATGGACCGTACCCGCCGGCGGGTGGTTCAACCTCCAGAACGCATTCGAGGCCGACCGCTTCGAACAGGCCGTGCCCAAGCCCGGCGCGCTCAGCTTCGGCGTCGGCATGCCCAACTACCCGGCCGTCTACGCCGTCAATGCCGGGCTGGGATACATCGAGTCCGTCGGCGTGGACGCCATCGACGCCCACGCCCGTCCGCTCGTGCTGAATTGCCTGGAAGAGCTGAACAGCCGCCCCGTCGAGCTGCTGACGCCCGACGACCCGGACGCGATCGCGGGGATCTTGGCGCTTCGCCACCCCGACGCCGAGGCGATCCACCGCCGCATGCACAACGCGAACATCCACATCATGTGCCACGCCGGCCGACTCCGCGTGGCCCTCCACGGCTACAACACCGCCGCCGACCTCGAGCGATTGCTAGAAGCCCTGTAGTATTCGAAGCGGTCGGTGGGGATGGACACGTGCTTCGGCTTCCCTCTCGTGCCTGGGCTCAAAGCCGTCGAAGCCCAGCAGCCCCGTTCGAAGTGAGAACAACTGCCCCGACAAGAAGCAGCTCTTCCGCCCACTCCGGGAAAGCTCGCAAGTACGGTAACGAACTGCTCACCGCACGCCAACGGGCGTCTTGCTGGCCGACTCCTGCTCCTCGAGGCGATGGACCATCACCCGCTCAAAGGCACGGACGACCGCCGGATCAAACTGCTTGCCGGAACCCTCTCGGATGACCTCGACGGCCTCGATCGGGGTCCGCCCCGTCCGGTAGGGCCGATCCGTCACGATCGCATCATAGGCATCGGCCACGGCGATAATCCGGGCGCCCAGCGGAGCAACCTCGGACGATTCCTCTTCCTGCTCCCCGTCGACATACCAATCGTGATGGTGTTGGATGAGCGGGACCGCGCCGGAGAGGATCGAGCCCAGCGACCGCACCAACTCGGCCCCCTTGAAGGTATGCGTGGTCATCTCCGCCCATTCCTCCTCCGACAACTTCGCGGCCTTCTGAATCACGTTCGTGGATATCTCGACCTTCCCGATATCATGTAAGAGGGCCCCCACGCGGACATCATCCACGGCGTTGGTGCTGAGCCCCATCTCCGTGGCGATCTCCTCCGATAGCTCGGCGACGCGCAGGGAATGCGATTTCGTATACCGGTCGGCCGATTGGAGGTACTTCACCAGGATCTCCACGATGCCCACGTGCGCCTGACGAAGCTGCTCGATCTGCTCGGCCCGCTGATCGCACAGCGTCCCGACGAGCAGCGCGCTGAGGCCCAGGAAGCCGCCCCACACACAGAGGTTCAACGCAAACAGCATCGTCGGCTCCAGCATCCGGGTGTAGCGGTCCGGATCCGCCAGCGTAAGGGCCGTCACAGCCAGAAAGGCGAACAGCGCCGTGGTGCCGGCCAACTTCCGACCGAAGTAGTATGCCGCGATGGCCACAGGGAGATAGTAGAAGTGCAGCAGCCCGTGCATACCTCCCACCAGGTGGTGCGAGACCAAGACGACGACCAACACCATCATGACCAGCAGCAGCTCAAACCACTTGGCAGACATGCTAGCGATCGGTGACGTCCCACGATCAGCCATGACCGGTTCTCCCAACACCCGCCTGCGGGCTCGGACCCCGTCGGGCATCCGCCCTAGATCGGTTAGTGTGTTTACCTATACTTCTCATCACAAAGATGTCCTTACTGTTTTCGGCACGATGGACTGCATGGATTGGCGTGCTCCCGACACCGACCGCCGTAGCGCACCTGGAACCCAGGTGTATCACGGTTTCTTGTCCTTTCTGCATTGAGACTTACGCGAGCAGCTTCCTCCGGACGGCTCTTTTCTCCAGGTCTCAAGCGACGCGCGGCGCTTCCCATAACACTCCAAAGCCCTTCCCAATGTGCCAACGGCACGGCTTTGGCTCGCCACGGCGGAACGACAGACTTAGGAGCCAGAAGACAGAAGGTTCAGGCCGCGCTGAACGTGGGTTCGCCGGCGCGGGGTCCTATCAGCTGTCTCCTTCCTCTGGAGCCCAACCCGCTTGACCCGGGAACACCCTTGGGTACCCTTCACGCCGAACGACAGCGGGAGAGGAGATGTCGGATGAAACGAACACGGCGCTTGCTGCTACTGGCCTTCGCGATCGCCATCGCCCAGTCCGCCTCCTCAGCAAGAGCCGAGCGGGCCGACGACGCCCCCGCAGAACACCGGGCCTTTTGGTGCCATAGCGCCTTCGGCGTTGATGGCATGACGTGGGATCAGGCGATCAAGAACCTCGCGGACAACGGCTTCAACGCGATCCTACCCGAGACGTGACCAGGCCCTCAGCTTCGCGCAGCCCCATGCAAAGAGCCCGCGGGGTGTGACCCGCGGGCTCGTTGTCGTTCCCGACGACCGCCCCAGCGATGCCTCCGCGCGACCCCCTCACTTGCCCTTCTGGGCGCCCACCAGTTCGACCAGCTCGTCGACCATCGACCGGACGTGCTGGGACTGCGCCGACAGCTCCTCCGACGCGCTGGCGGACTGCTCGGCGTTGGCGGCATTGGCCTGCGTCACGCTGTCGACCTGCGACATCGCGGTGTTGACCTGCTGGATGCCCGCCGTCTGCTCCGAAGACGCCGTGGCGATTTGGGCGACGAGTTCACTGACCTTGCCGGCGGATTCGCCGATTCGCTCGAAGCTCTCCGTCGTCGACTGGTTCAGCTCCACCCCTCGTGCCACGCGACTGACGGTCTGCTCGATGAGCGTCCCGGTCTCTCGTGCGGCCTCGGCCGCCCGCTGGGCCAGGTTGCGGACCTCGTCGGCCACGACGGCGAATCCCTTGCCGTGCTCGCCGGCGCGAGCAGCCTCCACGGCGGCGTTCAGGGCGAGCAAGTTGGTTTGGAAGGCGACCTCTTCGATCACCTTGATGATCTTGCTGATCTGATCGCTGGCCTGAGATATCTCCTGCATCGACTTGGTCGACTCCTGCATGATGCCGCTCGATTCGCTGATGATCTGGTTCGCCTCGACCATGGACTCGTTGGCCTGATTGGCATGCTCGGCGTTGTTCTTCGCCATCTCGTCCAGGATCTCGAAGGCCGCCGTCGTCTGTTCCAGGCTGCTGGCCTGCTCGGACGCCCCCTCGGCAAGTTGTTGACTGGCCCGGGACACCTGCTTGGCCGCGTCATCGACCTGCTCAGCACCCTCGTTGAGACCGCCGATGATGCGGTGGATCGGCCTGACAACCTTCCGACTGATGAACCAGGAGATGGTGCCGACCATCACAGCCAGAAGGCCGACCACGAATACAATCGCCCACAACGTCTTGCTGTTGGCCTGGGCCTCGTGCGCCGTTAACGGAACGTACGCGTTCAGCGTCCCAAGCAGTGCATGGTCCTTCACGGGCACGTTGTGACATTCCGCGCAGCCGGGGTGCGTGTCGCTGTAGAGCGGAACCGCGACACGGAGAACCCCGTCCTCCACAACACGAACCATCTCCTTGCCCTTCAGTAGTTCCTCTGCGGCATAGCGCTCGAAGGGAATCTCGATCTTGATCGTGTCACGGCCCTCCGGCTTATAGCCGAAGATCTTCTCGTCGCCGATCAGGCGTGCGCGAGGCTGGTCGGGCCCGAAGTCATGGATGACCGCGAGGTCCACCGCCTCGATGCTCCGCTTCCAATCCTCGGTGACGGCCTTCTTCTCCTCCTCGGTCTTGGCGGCCGCGTACGCATCGTGATACCGCCTGGTCGAGACCATGAACATCTCGATCGACCGACTGATCAAGTTCGAAGCCGTATCCTCGACATGCTTGTCCACGACGTCATGCAGCTGGCTGTAGTTGAAGACCGAAAACACCACGGCGCCGACGACGCCGATACCCGACATGAACAGGACCAGCTTGCCTCGCATTGTCATTCTCGTGGACTCCTCTCGTACCGCAGAGCCTGACAGGACTCTGGGCCTCAACCGCCTTGACACTCGTTTCGTCTACACCGAACGTACCCGTGGTGCCATTCCCCCCCCGGCAATGAGCGCACTTCCCATGACTGATGTGCCCCCAAG
>CAZKCX010000044.1:0-18663 GCA_964550865.1 uncultured Planctomycetales bacterium | reverse complement strand
GTACCGCAGAGCTTCCTACCCCTCTATCCCTACAAGGACACCATCGGGTGCGGCGAGAAGCTCCGCGATGAGCGGCTTGCCCCGTTTCCACGGACGCCCTATGCCGTCAAAGTGAATCGTCAGGAATACTACGCCATCATAACGCACATGGACGCCCAGGTCGGACGAATCCTCGACGCCCTGGAGAAATCGGGCAAGGCCGACAATACCTACATCTTCTTCAGCGCGGACCACGGGCTTGCGGTGGGCCATCACGGGCTGATGGGCAAGCAGAACCAGTACGACCACAGCGTGCGAGTCCCCCTGATGGTCTGCGGCCCGGGCGTACCGAAGAACAGACGGATCGATACCCCGGTCTATCTGCAGGACATCATGCCGTCGACGCTGGAGCTGGCGGGGGTGCCGAGACCGGAGCACGTCCGGTTCCGGAGCCTCATGCCGCTCATCGACGGAAGGTCGGACCGCTCGTACGACGCGATCTACGGGGCGTATCTGAACCTGCAGCGGATGGTCACGATGGACGGATACAAGCTGATCCTCTACCCGAAGGTGAAGAAGGCCCTCCTCTTCAACCTGAAAGACGACCCCGCGGAGATGAACGACCTGGCCAAGAGGCCGGAATCCAAGACCGTGATGCGGAGACTCTTCGCCGTGCTGTTGCGACTGCAGAAGGAAACAGGCGATCCGCTCGATTTGAAAGGTGTCTACCCCGACCTGGCGACGCAGTGATCGCACCGTCGCACGGGTCGGCGGTTCACCGCGGAAAGGTATGAATCATGTCGAATGAGGCTTGTGCTGCTTCGATTCTCTCGCTGCTGCTGCTAGGAGTCGGCCACGCGGCCGCCTCGCCCGGGGTGAACGAATCCGCTCGAGAACTCCCCGTCGTCTACGAGGCAGACGTCGCGATCGTGGGAGGGAGCACGGGTGCGGTGGCCGCGGCCGTCTCGGCAGCGAAATCGGGGGCCAAGGTCTTTCTGGCCACGCGGAGGACGTATCTGGGCGAGGACATGTGTGCGTCCCTTCGGCTGTGGCTCGAGCCGGGCGAGACGCCGAAGACGCCGCTCGAGAAGGAGCTCTTCCGCGACCCCATCCGCACGCGCGGTCTCCCGATGACGTACAAGGCGGACCTCCCGTCGATGGACAAGCACAAGGATACCGATCCACCGAGCATGCTGGTGGACGGGCGCTGGAACAGCGGCTTCACGCAGAGCGTGCAGTACAACGGCGACGTCAACATCACCTGCGACCTGGGGGAAACCAAAACGTTCGACGACATCCGCCTCATGTACTTCCAGTCCAACCGCAACTACGAAGTGGACACGGTCACCGTCTTCATCGGCGACGACGGCAAGAGTTGGTCGAAATGTGCGAGCGCACGCAATCCGAAGCTCGGCGAGGGCACGTGGGTCAAGTCGGCGCTGACGCTGTCGATCCCTGCTTCAGCCCGTGGGCGGTACGTCCGCCTGCACATCACCAAGGGGAAGAAGGCCCAGCGCATGCTGCTGGGCGAGATCCAGGTTATTTCGCAGCAACGCGAGGGAAAGGGCGCGGCCCAGGCCGCCTTGCCGATCCCGCCGATGCAGATCAAGCGCGTGCTCGAAGAGACGCTCATCGACGCCGGTGTTGAGTTTCTCTATGGCTGCTATGGAACCAGCGCTCTGACCGACGATGCGGGCGCCCCGGCCGGGTTGGAGATCGTGAGCCGCGCCGGGCGACACGCCGTGTTGGCAAAGGTGGTCATCGACGCGACCGATCGCGCGTGGCTGGCCCGCAGCACCGGCGTCCGCTTTCGACCTTGCCCCGCGGGCACACGGGAATTTCGCCGCGTGTGCGGCGGCGGAGAGGCGCGCACCGGCGAGGGCCTGACGCACACCGTCCTCGAGTTGGCCTGCGCGATCGGCGGCCGTCCGCCCGCGAGATTCGGATCCTCCAATCGCGTCGAGAAGCTCAACGCGCCGATGGCGACGCAGATCCCGGAGCTCTTCGTGTGCGGCCTGCGGATTCCCATGGCGGACGGCTCCTTCGCGTCCTTTGCGGAGGCCGAGCAGGTGGCCCGCGATCGGACGTTCCATCCGAAATGCCTGATCCGCTCCGAGACGGTCTGGCAGGTTCCCCCCGACGCGATGCATGGCGAAGCATCGGCCTCGGGAGATTGGCCGGGCGCCGATGCGGTGGAGCTGGACGCGTTTCGGCCCGCGGGGCTCGAACGATTCTTCGTGCTCGGCGGATGCGCCGACGTATCTCGAGACGCCGCCGCGTCGCTGATGCGTCCACTGGCGTTGATGCGCGTGGGAGCCCGCATCGGAACGGCCGCCGCGCAGGAGGCGGCCTCGGCGAACGTGTCCGGATCGGCGCGCCTCCGGGGGGAGACGGGTCGGGCATGCGCACAGGGCGACACGCACGAGCCGGACGGCGGCCTGCGTCCGACGGAGATCGCGACGCGCTTCGTGAAGGCCGATGCACGAAGCCTGCCGGTCTTCGGACGGTACGACGTCGTGGTCGCCGGCGGAGGGACGAGCGGTGCGCCGGCCGCAATCGCGGCCGCCCGACGAGGCGCCAAGACCCTGGTCCTCGAATACCTCACAGACCTGGGGGGCGTCGGGACGACCGGCCTGATCGGCTACTACTGCGCGGGCTATCGAAAGGGGTTCACCGCCGAGGTCGACAAGGGCATCGCGGCCATCGGCTCTCCCTGCTACGTCGAGGGCAAGATGGAATGGTGGCGGCGTGAGATCCGCAAGGCGGGCGGGACGATCTGGTTCGGCGTGCTGGCCTCCGGCGCGTTCGTCGACGACGGGCAGGTGCGGGGTGTCGTCGTGGCGACGCCCGAAGGACGCGGTGTCGTCCTCGCCAAGACCGTGATCGATGCCACCGGCAACGGGGACGTAACCATCGCCGCCGGGGCCGAGACAATGTACGTCGGGGCCGAAAGCGCGGCGATGCAGGGCACGGGGCTGCCGCAATGGGAGATCGGCGCGAGCTACCTCAACACCGACTGGACGTTCGTCGACGAGACGGACCTGATCGACCTGCGCAGCGTGTTCGTGGCCGCCAAGACGCGCTATCAAGGCGCGTGGGACCTCGCCCAGCTCGTGGACACGCGTGAGCGGCGCCGCGTGCGGGGCGAGTACGTGCTCTCGCCGCTGGACATCATCAACCAGCGGACGTTCCCGGATACGATCAGCATCAGCCAGGGCGGACGGCTCGACAAGCACGGATTCACCACGCACCCGTACTACCTCATCAACAACCATTACGGCGGCATCGCCTACACGCCGTACCGGTGTCTGCTGCCAAAGGGCTTGGAGGGCATCCTTGTAATCGGCCTGGCGGTGAGTGCCCATCACGACGCAATCCCGTCCATCCGCATGCAGCCCTGCATGCAGAACCTCGGCTATGCGGCCGGTTGCGCGGCGGCGATGGCCGCGAAGCTCAATGGCAAGACGCGATCGGTCGACATCCGCAAGCTTCAGAAGCATCTAGTCTCCGTCGAGTGCCTCACGCCGGAGGTGCCCACGCATAAGGATTCCTATCCGCTTCCGGACAAGATCATCCAAGATGCCGTCAAGCAGTTGGTCGAGACCGACTACAAGAAGCTTGCCGTCCTGATGGCCGCATGGGACCGCGCCGCGCCCCTGATCCGCCGGGTCCACGACGCGGCGACCACGCCCGAGGGCAAGCTGCGCTGCGCTCACGTACTCGGCGTGATGGGCGACTCGGGTGGGTATGAGACGCTGGCGAAGGTCGTCCGCGAGGCCGAGCACTTCGACACCGAACGAATCGATCGGTACTTCCCGTGCATCACCTGGCTCGACAGCTACATCATCGCATTAGGCCGGACCCGCGATCGACGCGCAACGCCGATCGTCTTGGAGAAACTCGATCTGCTCGCCCGCGAGGGGGACGGCCATCGCTTCAGCCATTACCGCGCCGTGTGCGAGGCACTGGAGCAGCTCGGCGATCCCGCGGCGGCGGAGCCGTTGGGTCGGCTCTTGAAGCGGTGTGGCGGAGCGAAGGACGTCGTTACCGACTTGCGCAAGGCGGACGGCTCCAGCCGAGGCCGCGGGGGGATTCGCAACCTCATCCTCGCACGCGTCCTGTATCGCTGCGGCGATTGGCAAGGGCTCGGTCGGAGCGTGCTGGAGGCGTATACGTCGGATCTGCGTGGCGTGTACGCCCGACACGCCCAGGCGGTTCTCCAACGAAAGCCCGGCGAACCGACGCGGCCGGAGGGTTGGCTCGGGCTCTGACGCAGCTCGGGGGGGTGCTCCACGCGCGGCGCGGCGGTAGGGGATCGACCTTGTAGGTGGCGATCCACTGCCGGGCGTCCACGAAGACACGGACCTCATCATCGGAGGAACCCCTATGAGCGATGAATCGCGGACGGCGTTGATCACGGGAGCGTCGAGCGGCATCGGTGCGGTCTTCGCGCGGCGGCTCGCCGGCGATGGCTACGACACCATCCTCCTCGCCCGACGTCAGGAGAAGCTCGAAGCCCTGGCTGCCTCGCTCAAGAGCGATCACGGAATGCACGCGGAGGTCCTGACGGCCGATCTGGCGAAACCCGAGGACGTCGAGCGCGTCGCCGAGCACATCCAGGCCCTTCCCGCCCTGGACATGCTCATCAACAACGCCGGGTTCGGCACCCGGCACCGATTCGCTGAGCTGGATCTCGCCATGCACCTCGAGATGATCCAGGTCCACGTGACGGCCGGCGTCCAGCTCGCCTACGCCGCGTTGCCGAAGATGATCGAACGACGAACCGGCGCGATCATCAACGTCGCGTCCCTGGCGGGCTTCATGCCGATGCCCCGCGTGGTGACCTACGCCGCGACGAAGTCGTACCTCATCGCCTTCTCGCAAGGCCTCGCCAAGGAGCTGTCGGGCACCGGCGTCCGAGTCCAGGCGCTCTGCCCGGGTTTCACCTATACGGAGTTCCACGACCATCCCGAGTTCGACGAGTTCGACCGGGCCGAGGTCAGCAAAGGGCTCTGGATGTCGTCCGAGGACGTGGTGTCCGAATCACTCGCGGCCCTTGGCGCCGACCGCACCGTCTGCGTCCCCGGCTGGAAGAACCGCCTGCTCCTCAAGCTGGTCCGCAGCCCTGTCGGCCCGTTCCTCACACGCAAGCTCGCCGGCAAACGTTGGGAGTGAGCCCGCGCGTAGCATGGGCATCTTGCCCATGAGCCCCCGTAGCACGGGCGTCTCGCCCGTGAGTTCCCACGCTCGTCGCACGGCCATCTTGCCCATGAGTCCCCGTAGCACGGTTTTGGTCGGGAGCCCCCGTAGCACGGCCATCTTGGCCGTGAGTCCCCGTAGCACGGGCGTCTCGCCCGTGAGTCCGCATCGGCGAACCGTGAGCAAACGATCATCCCTCCGCCGCCCATTCAGAGCTGCTTGCGGCGAGCCGTTGACTCGCTCAGCCCCGTCGCGTGCGACGGGCGAAATCGCTACGTATCCTTCATGCGTGTTCGGAATCGCGCGAGCAGAGAGAACCCCAAGAAGCACGCTACAGCGGCCGGCAAGAACCCTCCGTTGTTGCCGCATTTCCAGACGGCGCGGACGTGCGTGTCGGTATCCAGGGTGAGCGTGAGCGTCGTGTTGGCGTCCACCGTCGCGTAGTTGTCATCGTTCGGGAACGCAGGGTCAAAGACTTGCCAGTGCCGCAGCGCATGATCCTCGTCGGCCACGGCCGTCAGCGTGATCTTCGTGCCCAAGGGGAAGGCGAGATGGTTCGCATCGTTCGGCTCCGGATCGACGACCACATCGCCCCAGCCCCCGTTGGTCTCCGTGATGGTCAACAAGCGGAACGGAACGCCGAACGTGCCGGTCAGCCGAAGATCGAAGCTGACGTCGGAACTGGTGCCGCTGACCTGGTGGACCTCGACGGCCAGCGTGTTCGTGCCTTCAACCAGCAGGCTCGGATCGACCTCAAACGCCCGCCAAGTGTCCTCCAGCGCATACTGCGTATCGGTTGCGGGATCGTCGAACGTGGCGCCCGGGTCCAGGTGCATCCGAAAGACCTCCGTGCCGTTGAGCGTGACGGCTGCGCCGTCGTCAAACACGATCGCGCCGGAAAGCGCCTCGCACGTGTCGGCGTCCGTCACCTCGAAGGTCTTCCGGAAGTACGTAGTCACGTACTTGGCATCCGGATCGGGCCCGAAGTCCACCACCGTCTGCTCGTCTCCGTCCCCGTAGCCAAGCTGCGCGTCGCCGCCAGCCCACGTGCTAACGTCGAAATTCGGGTCCTTCCAGGCCGAACCTTGATCGGAACCGTCGTCCAGGAACCGCCACGCCGCCGCGGCCGTCACGAGAAGCGCGGGCACGGTCGGGCCGTCGTCGCTGGTTCGCTCATAGTAGTAGAGAGGCTGGTTGCTGCCCTCGCTCAGCGTGAAGTAGCCGTCGCTGATGGCGTCGAAAGCGATGGCCTCCCCCTGGGGCTCGGACGCGACGGGAATGGTCACCGGAGTTCCGCCAAGCGCATCGGCCACGCTCTGGCCGTCCTCGCGCTCGTAGAGCCGGCCCCAGCCGTAGCCCTTGATGACGATCTGGCCGCCGTCCGCCGAGATGTCCGCGCCCGTGGCGGTGGCCAACGTCACGGACGCCGCCAGGCTCATCGTGACGGACCCGCCGGATTCCAACTGGGCCTTGGTCGCCCGGTAGACACCCGTCGGGCTACCGGTCTTCGTCACGATGAACAGATCGCCGGTATTCGGGTCGACGAACATGCCCTCAGCATTGTGCGCGCCGTCCGGATACTGGAGCGTGATCGACTCCCACTGGCCCTGGTTGAGGTTTCGGGTCACCGGGCTTGCGCCCTGGTGGCCGTAGACGACCGGCTCGGCGATGCGATAGACCCGGATGCTTGAGCGGCTCGCGCCGTTGTCCCCGATGTCGCCGACGTGCAGATACGTCACGCCATCTTCCGGCCCGGGGCCGATGGCGATGTCCTCGAAATCCCTGGCGGGTGCGAAGGTGCCGGTGCCCGGCTCCGTGATGTTGTACGTGCCGAGAAGGTCCCCCTGCGTGCTGATCGCGAAGACACGAGCCGAATCACCGGAATCGTTGTGGACCCAAACGACGTCCGCGTTGTCCCGACTCGCCACGAGCCCTGATGCCTCGACGATCGCGCCGGCCGTGACCGTTCCCTGGCTCACGCCATCAGCGAACGTGGATTCGGCCCAAACCCAGCCGGCCGAGCAACTAACAGCCAATACACCCATCCAAGCAGACACGGCCAGCGGACAACCCGCTCGCTTCACGTCCTTCCCCTCGATTCGCATTTGTGTGCGCTCCAGAAGACTGCCCTACAGAGGATGGTGCTACCCCATTCTACGCCCAATGCTCCGCCAAGGCGAACAGCCAGAGCCCAGCGCGGTTTGCAGCCCAATCGTGGCATGGAAGCCCCGTCGCGAACTACAATCACCACATGAACCCCGCAAGCCCTCGTCTCGCAATCCCGACGAGCGTCCTCGTCCTCCTGGCCGTCGCACACGGGCCGGCACTCGCCGAGGCGCCCCCGAGGCTCGTCGTTGTCGCCCCCAAGCGATTCCACGCGGTCTTGGCCGACTACGTTCGGCACAAGCAACGCCAACTGCCCACGGATCTCCTCTGCCTGGAGAGGATCCTCAAGACCACACCGGGTGTCGACGACCCGGAACGCCTCAAGCGCCGGATCCACGAAGGATGGAAAGAGAAGGGATGGCGCTACGTCCTCCTCGTGGGCGACGCCGACGTCCTGCCCGTCCGCTACATGGTCCTCGATCGCAAGACGCCCAAGGCCTACGACTACGCCTTCTATCCGAGCGATCTCTATTACGCCGATCTGGCCAAGCCGGACCGAACCTTCGACGACTGGAACGCCTGCAAGGACGGGTTCCACAAGGGCTACTTCGGCGAGGTCCGCGGCGAGAAGAACAAGAACGACCGGTGGGAACGCAGCTTGAAACTCGCCCATCTCCCCAAGATCGACAACGCCGATCATCTACCCGTCGTTATCTCGGCCGGTTGCTCGACCGCCCGCTTCGCCACGCTGCCCCCGTACGAGCCCTATCTCGACGTCGACGGCAACCAGCACCGCGGCACCGACCACGGGCAGGCGTTTGAAGAGCCGCCCCCTCCGCCGGCGCCCTATCAGACGGGCAAGTACAACCGCACGGGGCTCGGAGAGGGGCTCGTATGCAAGGGGTCCAACGGCGCGGTGGCCTACATCGGCTGCAACACGGGCAGCCAACCCTGCGCGCTCTCGCTCGTGGAGGGGTTTGTCTGCGGCCTTCGAGGGACGAAACGCCCACGCCTCGGCGACATCTGGAACCAGGCCATCCGCCACTACTATAAGAAGGAGAAGCTGCCGACCCTGCGCCCCACGCAGAGCTGGTACCCCCCGAGCATCTTCTTCCAGGGAATGAAGTTCATGGTCTTCGGCGATCCGTCCCTGCTGATTCGCCGCACGCCGCCCCAAGAGGTCTCTCATCAACCGCCCCTCCCGAGCACTCCGCGTCTTCCGAGCCGCCAGCGGCAAGCTGTTTCCGAGCCGGCCTGTCCTCAGGCCGGTCCACCGTAGCACGACCTTCTTGGCCGTGAGTACACACGGACAAACCGATCGCCCACGAGTAGGCTCGCCACGGTGCTGCGATGCAACGTCGGTTCACTCGTGCCACGGCTTCGTCTCTGTCTCCTGTCTTCTGTATTCTGTCTCCTGTCTTCTTTCAGCGCCGACCCTCCATGCTTTCCCAGGAGGTCGCAACACCGCCCTTGGAGGGATGCACCCGCCATCGCTTTCCCTTATCCTCGTTATGCCCAAACCGGCACACCATCGCTCGACGTGAGGACGCGCATGACGCGACGCGAAAGACTCATGGCCACCCTCCGAGGCGACGCCGTCGACCGTCCCCCCGTCTCGTTCTACGAGCTCAGCGGACTGGACGAGAACCCCGACGACGACGACCCGTTCAACATCTACTCGCACCCGTCATGGCGGCCGTTGCTTGATCTGGCCCGCGACAAGACGGATCGCATCGTCATGCGTGGCGTGGCCTACACCTCCGTCCGTCCCGACCCGATCCAGTCGATCTCCGAGACCGAGACGACCTTCCGCGACGGCAGCCGCCATACGACGCAGCGCGTCCACGCCGGCGACCGCACGCTGACGGCCCGCACGCGCAGGGACCCTGACCTCAACACGATCTGGACGGAGGAGCACCTGCTCAAGGACCTCGACGACCTCGAGGCCTTCTTGGAGATCCCCTGGCCGGCCTGGGACGGGAAGCTGGAGACGAGCGGCGTGATCGAGGCCGAGTCCGCTCTCGGCGACACCGGCATCGTCATGATCGATTCGCCCGATCCGCTATGCCTGGCCGCCTCCCTGTTCGACATGGCCGACTATACCGTCATCGCCATGACGGAGCAGGCGCTCTTCCACCGACTCCTCGAACGCTTCGCCGCGGACCTGTTGCCCCGGACCGAGGCCGTGGCCGAAGCGCTGCCGGGGCGCCTCTGGCGGATCTACGGACCGGAATATGCCTCGCCCCCGTATCTGCCGCCGTCGCTGTTCCGCGAGTACGTCTGCCGCTACGTCCAGCCCATGGTCGACGCCATTCAACGGCACGGCGGCTACGCGCGAATTCACTCCCATGGAAACCTGAAGGACATTCTGGACGACATCGCCGCCATGCGCGCCGACGGCCTCGACCCGATCGAGCCACCGCCGCAGGGCGACGTCGAGCTGGCCTACGTCCGCGAGCGCTACGGCAAGGAGTTGGTCCTCTTCGGCAACCTCGAGTCGTCCGACGTCGAGAACCTCCCCACCGACCAATTCGCCGAGAAGGTCCGGCGAGCCCTCGACGAAGGCACCTCCGGCACCGGCCGAGGATTCGTCCTGATGCCCTCGGCATGTCCGTATGGAAGAGAACTCGCCCCGCGAACCCTGAGGAACTACGAGACGATCATCGAGATCCTCGAGCACATGTAGCCCCGCTCCGTCGTCACTCCGTCGGCGGAACAACGCGGAACGGAACCTCCTCGAGTGGCCAGTTTACCCCTCGGCCGTGTATGATACCCGCGTTAAGCGACGCCGTCGCAAAGAGAACGATCGGCGTCGGTGACGTTGCCGTCATCTTCTCATGTCCGTCAGGAGTGCTGAGATCATGAAGCGCACAACCCAATCCTCAATCGTGCTTCCCATTGTCCCGCTCGTCATCAGTGCGGTGTTCTCGATCACGACCGAGGCACGCTGCGATCCCGTCACGTTCGCGATGCATCGCGTGGGCGATTTCCGCAGCGAAGCCTGCTGCGTCGGCGACTTCAACAAAGACGGCAAGCTCGACATCGTCGCCGGGGCATACCTCTATCTTGCCCCGGATTGGAGGCGGGTCGAAATCCGTAAGCTCGCCGGCAAGGTCGACGACAAGGGAAAGGGTTACCACCACGACTTCATGAATCTCGCCCTCGACGTCGACCGCGATGGTCTTCTCGACGTGGTGTCCTGCTTCTGGCATGAGAAGTCGATCGCTTGGTACCGCAACACCGGCAGCAAGGGCGGGCTGTGGCCGGAGACGCTGATCGAGAAGAACGGCAACTTCGAGTGCGGCGACCTCGTTGACATCACCGGCGACGGAAAGACCAACGAGATCCTCCCCCACGTCCAGCAGACGTTCTGGTATGAGCTGATCTTGAGCGGTGCCAAGCGAGGGACGTTCGTCCGGCACCCGGTCAGCGAGAAGAAGATGCAGTTCGGCGGCGGCGTGGGCGATGTCAACGGAGACGGACGCATCGACATCGTTCGTCCCGACGCCTGGTTCGAGGCCCCGGCCGACCCGCGCAGCGGCAAATGGAAGGAGCACCCCATCGCCCTGGGCAATCTCAAGGAGGACAAGCCGGAGCACACGCCTGAGATCCGCGTCTACGACGTCAACGCCGATGGCCTGAACGATCTGGTGACGAGCTCCGCCCACCGGCACGGCATCTTCTGGTACGAGCAGACCCGCGAAGCGGGCGAGACCCGGTTCAAGCAGCACGTCATCGACGACTCGTGGAGCCAGGCCCACAGCATCACGCTGGCCGACATCGATGGCGACGGGACACTCGACCTCGTCACCGGCAAGCGTTTCATGGCCCACAACGGCGGCGATCCCGATGCCTTCGGCCCGCTCGGCGTGTACTGGTACGAGCTCAAACGCAAGCCGAAGGTCACGTGGACCCGACACGCGATCTCGCACAAGCAGGGCATCGGCGCGGGCCTGAACATCCCCGTCGTGGACCTGGACGGCGACGGCGACCTCGACGTCGTCGTCACCGGCAAATGGGCCGGCCCCGTCTGGTTCGAGAACACACGACTCGGCAAGTGATCCTTTCAGCTGTGCCACTGCTCTGGGAGCAGTGCCAACGGCCGACTGTGGCATCGTGGCACGGCCGCCCTCGGCCGTGACGATGAGGCGTTGCCTGCTCTCCGTGGCACGGGCGTCTCGCCCGTGAGTTCACATGAGGAATGCCCCCCGTAGCCCCGACTTCACCTCGTAGCACGCGCGTCGAATCCGCCCCGACAGGGGCAGAGGACTGTTGCCACGGGTGAGGACCGCCGAAGGCGGGCGGAACCCGTGCGTCGAGCTGGCCCACCAAACCAACCGCCCCCACAGGCGCGGAGGAACAACAACCAGGGGACACCCGATGTGGAGAAATAGTCGATGTGCCAAAGTACGCAGACGATGAAAGCAGCGGTCCGCTAGGGTGTGTCCCGATGCACCACCCCAAAACCGCGACAAGCCAGAGACGCGACCGTGAGGGAGCGTTGCTGTTTAGGTCCCACATCACCCCCGGAACCCGGACAAAGTGAAACATCCCGCGACATCCCAGACGCAAAGCCAACGGCCCGCTCTTCCAACTTCCAACGTCAGGACTCCTCCCTATCCCAAGAGCTTCCCCGTTTCTGACGCCCCTCCGCCTCATGGTCCGGCTGTTGCTCTGTTGCCTTGTCGATGTGTCGATGTGTGGACTTGTCTACCCCGAGCGGCCCTCGCATGTGCGAGGCTAAGTCGAGGGGTCGATGTGCCTCCAGTCTCCTGTCTCCTGTATTCTGTCTCCTCCCCTTGGCTCATGCACCCGCAGCTTCCACGTCCGCCCACGCATCGTCACCGTCACATCCCGGTCCGCCTCGACGGCCACAATGTTGCCCGCGTCCAACTGGAGCACGAACCCGCACGGCCTATCAAACGTGACATCGGGTTTGCCGTCCTCGTCGAGATCGATCCGGTCACCGTAGCCGCCGGCCGATGTGCGTCCGACATACAAGGTTCCTTTGACTCGCCCCAGAACGCAGGTGAAGTCCAAACCCGACGGTCGGTTCGACGCGAGAAGACGAAAGCCCTCCCGAACCGCCTCGGCGGGAGGATCCGCCGCGCTGCGCGGATAGACGAAGACATGGACCGGGCGTTTGTCGGCCGTCGCTCGAACCGATTGAAGCCAACCGTAGGTGCTTTGCAGTGGCTTGCCATCCGATTCCAGAGCCGTCCCCGGAGCAACCGCGATGAAGCACTGTTCGTCGCCGCCGCCAATGTCCTTATTGCCAACTTGGCCGTTTTCGCCGGCGCGGCCAGCTGCCAGGCCGCCGAGCCCCTCCGGATACGACGTCGTCGCGTGATGCTCGCACACCGAGGTCCTCAGCTTCCGCCCGTCATCGACCAGCAGGGGCAGCGTCACCCCGAAGGGTACGTCGTTGACGCACCGGAGCGTGGCGAGGACGCCGTCCGGCGTGACGACGAAGTCGTGCCGAAAGATCGGCCCACCCATGCCCGTGACGGGGTGGTACAAGATCGAGCAACGGACCAGCAACGGGTGGACAAAGCCGGCCTCGAACGTACCGCGATAGTGCCGGGCCTTCTCGGCGATCCGTACCCACTTGCCCAGCGATTGCCACGTCGGGCCGAACGTTAGCCCGCGTCGGGCTCGCGCGTCGTAGACGCCGTCGGAAGGTCCGAGCCGGCTGTCCCACCCCACGCGAGAGAATCGTACCACACCCAGCGGCGTCCAGAACGTACCGTACTTCGCCACCGTATCGCCGCGCAGATTCGCGAAGACCTGCATCCCGCCGGCGTTCGCCACCACGCTGCCGAAACGCGGGTCCATCGCCACCGCGTAACCGCCAATCTCCGTCGGCGCCGGCCGCTCGATGATGGCCGTCTCGCGGCAGAGATACGCCTCCGCCAGGTGCGCCATCACCGCGCCCGTGTAGTTGCCGATGTTACTGGCCGGCTGATAGCCCACGCGGTCCCGCGGCGGAAAGTGGTTCTTCGTGATCGAATACATCCCCCGCCAGGGCGGATCCGCCCGACGCCATCGCCGAATGCTGCGAAGCCCAAGCACGGCCGCGCGTCGGTATTGACCGGCCGTCCACGCGTTGCCATGCTTCGCCGCCCGTTCGGCCATCATCTCGAACCCGAGCGCGTAGAGGACGTCGTTGAAGACGTGATCGTCCGTGCGCCCGTTCGGCGGACACTGACCGGTGGGATCCTGGAGGAGCAGTGCGGTTCCGCTGCCTCGCTCGACGTGCGTTCGCATCTCCTCGCCGGAGGGCCCGTCGTAGCCGGACGCGAGCAGGTCCAGCAGATTCACGCGTCCGACGGCCTCCACGGCGTGAGACTGCGGATCGCTGCTCCAATCCTGGTAGAGCCCGCCGACGTCCGGCGCGATCCGTTGCCGCTGCGTTCGGTTCAGCCAGGCGTCCTCGATGAAGGCGACCGCGCGATCGCGATGCGATAGCCCCGCCCGGTGGCGGAGCCACTCGCCCTTCATCGCGTACGTCCGCCAGTTGTTGATCTTTTTGCCCCGCCCCTCAATCACCCGCATCAGGGGCGTCCGCATGCGCCGCCGCCATCGCCCGAGGGTTTCGGTCGGTACGTGGCCGTGGTAGAGCGCGAGTGCCCGCGTCAGCGGGGCGAGGAAGAACTCGCCGTGTCCGTCCGGGATGCCGCGGTGTCCCTCGGCGACGCATCCGGAGGCGTGCTCCATCGCCCGGATCCCTCGGGGTAGCAGATCCGGCGCCCGGTCCGTGTCGACCAGCACCCCCACGGCAAAGGCGAAATACGGCGTCGAATACTGATGCTCCCGCTTGAGCAGCGGATCGATGATCGCCCCGCGCTCCTCCTGGTGCCTCCCGATGAACCGGCAGAGACGCTCGATGTCGTCGAGGGTTGCGGACTTCGGCCTCTTCGTCTGTCGCCAGGGGCGGGCCGTCAGGTGGTAGGGGACGTGCGAGGATGTCGGCCGCGGATTCTCACCGATTCCGGACTGCGACGCGGCACAAACCAGGAGCAAGCGAAACATGATTCGTGGGCGGTGCCTTTCTGGATGCGTTTGGGCGGACCTGTTGCGGGAACGGCTGCGTTACCCCGTGCGCGTCCGGTCCGTGTTGCGCTTGGCCGGGCAATCCGGCCCGCGAGCTTCGAGGCCGGTTGCCGGACCTGGAATCTCAGGTCTGACGAAGCATACTCGGTGCGGATCGGCCGATGCAATCATCGAAGGGTAGCGTTCGGATTCCTGGCGCGCGGCCGAGAGGCGGGCCAGGCCAGGGCGCGTCGCTCAGCGACTTGGCATGGATCACGTCCTCGCTTAGAATAGCCGATGAAGTACGGGGGTCGGGCACAAGGATCGGCCCGGCTTTCGGGGACGTAGCTCAGTTGGGAGAGCGCCGCGTTCGCAATGCGGAGGTCGAGGGTTCGAATCCCTTCGTCTCCAGTAGACGGGCTTTCAAGCCCGTCTCACCATCCATCAAGGCCCGTGGCTGACCGGCTGCGGGCCTTTCGACTATCTCGCCCCGACCAAGACGTTTGCGCGATCCGTCGGTAGCTTACCTCGATCGGTCGCGTGACGCGGTTGCGCGCCCGTCAGGGCGGGAATCGCCGCCGAGCGTCTCAGACTCTCGAAATCGCGTGACGCGGTCCGACCTCGACCTCCGACCATCAAAGCAAGCTCTCAAAGCGGGTTACGACGATTCGTCGCGCGCGACGGTTTCACATGGAAACGCCAGTAGACAACGGTGTTGAAACCCTCGACCTCCCCCGCTTTCGCGGGGGCAGAACCAGTGCTTTCGTTGCCACCACCACACTTTCGCGGTGCCATGATCGTCATGTGATCGTCACATGAGCGCGGGTTCGGCGTGGCAACGAGACGGATGCCCCTGCCATGGCACCGTCATGGCACCGCGCCGAGGGGCTTGAGGTTGGGATCGTGCGGGGTAGGATGGCACCGGTGCCACCAAGGCCCCACAAGAGGACGCCAAGGTTCTCCAGGAGACGTTCGAGCACCATGTAGGGCCGTTGGGGCAAGGTGTAACTGGTTGAACCCGGCGTTGTCCCAAATGTGAACCACGCTCGTCTCTCTGCCGAAGGAATGGCGAGCGTGGTGTTGCCTTCGACTGCTCAATTCGTTGGCGCCGGTAAGATGCCGCCAATTACGCCAACGGTGTTTGCCTCCAGGCGGCACGTCCCCGCCTGTGAGTCAGAATCGCCCCACCCAGCACCAACAGCGCGAGCGAAGCGGGTTCGGGGATGGGATCGAGTCGAAAGGCCCTTTGCTCGCCCTCGTAGTATCCCCAGCCGACGATCTGGCCGCCTGCGTTGATGTCGTGGGCATACACCAGTTCCCAGCCGCTGCCGGCGGGTATCAGGGCATTGAGGTCCTGGAGCGGGCCCTGTCCGAACCAGACGAAGGCGTGGTCGGCTCCCGACTCGGTGTCTGAATTCCCCACGACAACGCCATCCTCGTTCAGTGCCCAAGCGCTGCTGAAGTCTCCCCCAAGCGTGCCGAGGTCATCGGTATTGGGATCCAGCGTTCGCTTCTCGGGAAGGTAGAACGCGTGGATAGCTTCATCGCCTTCGAGATGGGCATTGCCCACGATTCCGCCAAGGTTGTTGATGTCCGTTCCGTAGCTAGCGCGTCCGCCGAGCGTCCCCAAGTCATCGGAAGTAGGGTCGATCGGTTGCCCAGGTTCGGTGCAGAAGGCATGGAAGTACCCCTCGGCGGTGTGGGCGTGTCCCACGACGACTCCTTGGTCGTTCACGGCGTGACCGACGCTCGTGCCCCAGCCGAGCGAACCCAGGTCATCGGCGGAGTCAATCATTTCGCCGGCCCCCGTGAGAAAGGCCCTAATTTCACCACTAGGTAGCTCGGCCCAGCCTGTCACCTGACCCAAATTGTTGATGTCGATAGCCAAGCTGTTGTCTCCGCCCAGCGTGCCGAGGTCGTCCGTGCTAGGGTCGATCGGTGCATTCGGGGCGGTGCGAAAAGCGTGAACCACACCGCCTTCAGCAGACGAACCGGACACGTACGACTTACCAACCACCTGCCCTGCGGCATTGATCCCTTGGGCGGTGGTGTCTCCCACGAGAGTCCCGAGTCCGTCGTTGAGCGGGTTGATGGGAGAGTTCGGGGCCGTTCGGAAGGAACGCTGTGGTCCGTCGGGAGGAGTCCACGAGAATCCGGCTGCCTGCCCGACGTCGTTTATGCAAGTCCCCCCGCTCCTAGTCTCACCCAAGGTACCGAGGTCGACCACGTTGAAGAGCGTCTCGGCCCGTGCCTGCATGGCCGCAGCGCTCACGGTCACCAATGCTGCGGTCAGCCCTATCCAAGAGAATCGTCTAGAATTCATCGCACATCCTCCTCCCTATAGCCGCTGCGGACTCGTCGGCCGACGAATACCCCGATTCCGCCGAACGCCAGCAAAGCAAGCGAAGCCGGCTCGGGGATCGTCGCGATCCAGCCCTGTTGGTTTCCGCTGGGATCCCTACCGGCCCCAACGATGGTCCTCCCGTCGGCGGAGATGTCCGTCGCCAAATAGAGGTCCCAGCCGGTGCAGTCGACGCCCAGCGACGTCAAGACGTCCGTCACACTCTGCATGCCCGTCTCGGCCGTCCAGAGGAAGGCGTCACAGTATGGCCCCGAGGGAATGGCCACCCCACCGACCACGACCGAGCCATCGTCCGAGACCGCCCAGGAATAGCTTTCCGGTCCGCTAGGGAGGGTGCCGAGGCCGATCATCCCTTCAGCGGCCGTCCAACGAAATGCCTCCAGGCCATCGGACGACTCGCTCGCTCCGACGATGACCGAACCGTCCCCTGAGGCAGCGTTCGCATTACTGTAGAACTCACCGCCCGGGAGGTCGCCCAAGCCCATCATCCCTTCGGCGGCCGTCCAGCGAAACGCCTCAACACCAGCGGCAGATTTCCCGTAGCCGACAATGACTGAGCCGTCGGAGGAAACGCCGTGTGCGCCGCTTCCGAACGCTCCGCCCGGTAGGTCGCCAAGGCCGACCATGCCCTCAGCAGCCGTCCAGCGAAAGGCCTCACCGGTGCTGCTGCTGGAGAGGGCGCCTCCCACAACGACACTGCCATCACCTGATACGTCTTGTGCATTGCTAAAGAACAAGCCGCCGGGCAGGTGCCCGAGCCCGGTCGAGATCCCGTCCGCCCAATACCATGCCTCACGACGTCCTTCGTCTGGCACGTCCGCGTGACCCACCACCACGGAGCCATCTTGTGATGTAGCGTAGGCAAAGGACGATCCGATGTCCTCCGGCACAGGCAGCGTCTCCATGACGCCCCCATTCCACCTGAAGGCCTGCGATCCTGCCACCCCAACGGCAACGAGACCGTCGCCAGATACCCCAAAGGGTGTGCTGCCCACGGAATCCGGCAGAGAGCCCAACCCCCGGAAACTTGGGGCTGCGTCGAGCCACGACGCGAGCGCACACATAAGAACGGCGAAGACCGCCACTGCCTTCGAGGATGTCATCTCATCTCCTTTCCCTTGAGTGCGGCCAGACCGCCTACGTCGGACGCCGCCTACCGACTTCTCACGATTCCCGCCGCAACGACCCTCTCCGGATGGCCCAACCGCCCAGAATCAACAGCCATATCGAGGCGGGCTCAGGGATGTATGCCCCATAGATGTCAGGATCACCGTTTCGGTGGTCTACCCACACCACGAGAGTGCCATCGATGGCTGCCTGTGCCTCGATCGCGCTGGTCGCGGCTATGGCGAACTCGGTGTGGGTCGCCAGATCATATCCGTAAACGTCGGGGTTCCCGTTCCGCGAATCCGTCCAGACCACGAGGTCATCGGAGATGCCTGGCAACATCTGAGAGGCACTGTCTGAGCAGATGACGAACTCACTATGCGTGCTCAGATCGTACCCATAGATGTCCGCATTGCCGTCTCGCCAGTCCTGCCAGACCACGGTTTCTCCGCTGATTCGTGGCCAGCCTTGATTGCCGCTGGCCGTGACGATTGGGAACTCGGTGCCCGTGAGCAGATCGAATCCGTAAATGTCCGAGTTATCCGGACCGTTGCGCTGGTCCTGCCAGACCACGATGTTGCCACTGATCGATGAGTGATACGGGTTTTGCCCCGTTGTGCAAATGGGAAACTCCAGGCCTTCAACGAGATCGTACCCATAGATGGCCCCGTTCCCGCTACGGGCATCCTGCCAGACGACGACGTCCCCGCTGACGTCCGGAAGCTGCTGCATCCCGGCATACGTGCAAATGGGAATCTCACTGCCGGTCGAGAAGCGGTAGCCGAAAATGTCGGCGTTGTTCTGGCCATTCCTTATGTCAGAGTACCCCCTAGTTGCATAATCCGTCCATGCCATGAGCGGCGATGAGCCCAAGGGGC
>CAZKCX010000043.1:0-18697 GCA_964550865.1 uncultured Planctomycetales bacterium | reverse complement strand
CCCGCCAGAGGGCCCACGTCCTCGAGCAACTTGGCAGTGAAATGCTTGAAGTGCTCGTCCAGCGCTCGCTTGTCGAGCTTGTCGCACTCGAGGCCGGGAAGCGCCGCCGGCCGATTCGTCTGGCCGGTGCTCGTATGCCCGAAACGCAGCAGGGTCCATCTCCCCGGCGGGACGTCCCAGGTCAGCCTACCGTCGGCGTCCATGCGTGAGGAGAGCTCCACGACCTTGTCGAGCGAAATGACCTGCTCGGCCGGCAGCCGCTTGTATTCGGCGGGCGGGTAGAACGCAGCGCGGACGCCCGGCATCGAGGAGATCGGTCCGCGCTCGTACAGCGCCTTCTCCCGGATGTCGGCAATGCGGTAGTCCCCCTGCGGCGTCGGAAAGGCGAGCACCGCGATGTCCCGATAGAATCCGCGAACCGTTTCGGGCTGCGGCAAGGTCTCGGCGAATTTGCGCGGGCCCGACACGGTGGTCTCGCTGGCCACAACCTTCTGCATCGATTGCTCGGGCGTCACCCACGGCCCGCCGCTGCCGGTCCATCCGGGCGCGCTGTTCATGCTGACCACGAGCCCCAGGCGCGCCGCCTCCGACACGGCGTAGCGAAACAGCTCCCGCCACTCGGCACTGAAGAACCTCACGTCACCCGGCGGCACCGTCAGGGCTACCTCCATGATGATCACGCCGCCAATGCCTTGCTGTTGCATCGACTCGAGGTCGGCGGTGATCCCCTCGCGGCTGATGTTGCCGTTCTTCCAGAACCAGTACACCCACGGCCGGTCGGAGGCAGGTGGCTGTGAGAAGCTATCCACGGGCACTGCCTGAAGTCCGGTGCACAATGAGACCGCAACAAGCACGGTACGGATCTTCCCTGCATTCCTCATTGGATCATGCTCCCTGCTTCTGCTGGGTATTGCCGCGAGTGACACGTCGCGAGGACGATGGCCATCGCGTCGCCAACTCGGCCAGACGCATATCCTCACCCCTTGTCGAGAGATCGTACAGCGACGACCTCCATGCTCCCATGCAACGCCGGCATCTTGTGGCCCGCCGCGTCGGCGCCCATACTGTGCATCCTAGCGGACGGTTCCACCCGAAAGCGACGGCCGTGTCCGGGAGACCGGTGCCGGCCGCGGTCCTCTCTGTCGCCGGCACTGAATCGAAGCTGAGGAGGCACACATGACTCGTTTCGTCAAGCACTACCTTGTGGCCCTCCTGGCGTTTCTCGTCCTCGATGGGATCTGGCTCGGGGTCGTGGCCTCGGGCTTCTACAAATCGCAGCTCGGCTTCCTCCTCGCCGACAGCCCCAAATGGGCGGCGGCCGTGGTGTTCTACCTGCTGTTCGTCTTCGGACTGGTCGTCCTCGTCATCGCCCCGGGCGTGCGAGAGGGATCCCTGGGTCGCGCCGTCGCCAGAGGAGGTCTGTTCGGCCTGGTCACCTATGCCGCCTATGACCTGACCAACCTGGCGACGGTGAAGGATTGGCCCGTCGTGGTTACGGTGGTGGATCTCGTCTGGGGAACCGCGGTGTCCACGGCAACAACCTTCCTGACGTTGTGGCTCACCAGGCCGCGGTCGCAGCCTCGCTCCAGAGAGTAGGACAATTTTCCGGACAGCAAGAAACGCGGCCACGAGCGTCCGCGCGGACACCCGTGGCCGATGCGAATTGTGATTGACAGAGGTTCGCGGCGCTCTGGGCTACTTGCCCTTCACGGCGGCCTTGGCCTTCTTCATCATGGCCTCGGCCTTCTTCTTGGCCTCCTTGGCCGCGTCGAGGACCTCTTGCGGCGTGTTCGGACCGGGGCCGATGATCTTGACGTTCGTGCAGAGATACACCGCGTCCCGCTCGCCGACCTTGAAGAACCCCTCGCCGTACATGGCGGCATAGCCGGAATCGGGCATGGGCAGCTCGTGGACGAAACCGCCGTCGGCCTCCTTCATGGGTTCGGGGGCCCACTTGGCGTCGCGGAAGTCGCGGGTCTCGCTGCTGGCGAGGAACGCCCACACGCGCTCCGGTTTCTTGTCGGCCTTGACCTTCAACGTCAGGCACTTCTCGGTGGCCTTGAGGTCCCACGTCATCTTGGGGAACTCCAACTCGCCGGCGCCAAGCTTGATAAGTGAGCTGCAGTTGGCGATGAGCCGCGGGATATCGATGGCGGCGTGGCCCTTGTTGGGTACGTAGAGGATGTACTTCGGCCCGACGAGGTCGTCCCAGTAGATGTTCAGCGCGTCGAGCGGCCAGTACTGGTCGTTCGTGCCGATGATGAGCATCTTCGGCATGGTGACGTTTTCGCGGTACGTGTACGGGTCCACGATCCGCAGGAGCTCCTGCCCCCGTGCGGTGAACATCTTGTCCTGGATGCCGCGCAGCGTGTAGTCGCTGATCATCTCGCTGTACTTGCCCCAGGCCTCGAGCTGATGCTTCATCTGCACGTCCATGTGCAGGACGTCGATGACGGCCGGCGCGCAGGAGGTGACGCGCTTGTCCATCCCCGAGGTCAGCCAGGTGGTCCAGCCGCGCTTGCTTCCGCCGGCCACCGTGAAGGTCTTGATCGGCGACTTCCACCGCTCGGCGCTCATCTCCTGGATGGCATCCATAGCCTTCACGGCCGACTTCGTCATCGGCAAAAGCAACGGCCACTCGGGATCGTGCGTTTCGAGGTACTTCTCGAAGGTGTAGGAGATGATGGCGTCCTCGGTCTTCCCGCCGAAGATGGGCTGGAGCGGCACGTTCTCGAGGATGGCCACGGGCACGTCGATCTTGTTGACGATCATTGTGGCGATCGTGCCCTCGTTGAACTCCATCTTGAAGCCCTTCTTCTTCTTCGTGACTTCCTCGCCGGCCTTGCGGGCCCGGGCCTCGGCCAGGAGCTTCTCCTCGCGCGCCTTCTCCTTCTCGTCGTTCCAGCTCCCGCCGGAGATCAGCATGAAGGCGTGCTTGGGCTTGCCGAGCTTGGCCTTGTGGTAGATCTTCACGCGATGCTTCCACGTCAGGTCCCGCCACACCTGACTGGTCAGAACCATCTCCGTGCAGGTCACGCCGGCCGTCACGGGGCGGTCGACGATCACTCGCCACCCGTAGCTCTGGTCGGGCTTCTTGACGTACTTCTCGAGATTCTCCATCGGGCCGGCCGAGACCGTGGTCACCAGCAGGCCCACGATGAGCAGCGCGCAGACAGTCCTTCTCATAATGGGTTCCTTTCTCAAATGCGGTATGATTCAGTCATTACACATCGTCGAGGCGCTCCGTCCGTGTGCGATACACGCACCGGAGGGAGACCCCAATCCAACGGATCTTACGAGCAGCTCGCCGAAGGGGCAACGACGCATCGTCCGGCGGACAACTTCTGACATATCAACGTTCGCCGGGTCGATACTCGGCCTCAAGGTGCCGGCGGATCTCGGCTTCGTCGAGCCAGACGGGTTTCGTCTTCCGTGCGACGAAGAGCGGGACCTGATCGGCGTAGTGCTTGGAGGATTCGTCGAGCGTCGCGCTGCCGAATTGATGCACGCTTCGCGAATGGACCTTGCCGTCGCGGTCCCACGTCACCATGAGGATGTAGGAATCCCCCGCCTGGCCGACGAGATGACCGTCCTCCCACTTGCCGTACACCGCGTGGAGGATGTCCGGTCCGCCGCCCATGCCGACGCTGACCTTGCCGCGGACCAGACGGTTAACCTCCTTCCAGGGCACGTCGATGCGGCCGAAGGTCTCCTTGAGCAGGTGGGCCTTCTTCTTCAGCGTCTCCTTCACGTCGGGAACGGGCTTGCCGAAGATCCGGGCGCGCACCACCGGTTCCATCGACAGCACCGCGATCGCCGTACCGGTGTTGTCGGGATCCGTCGAAAGATCCCACTTGCGGAGGATCTCGACCGCCTCGCGAACGAGCGGATCGTCGGAGGGCGGGGCGTTGAGGAGCTCATCGAGCAGGACCTTCGCCTCGGACTTGGGCGAGTACCGCATGTCGTACTTGTAGGCGTAGAACTCCTCCTCCGTGATGGACTCGTCCCCGCCGAGCAGCTCGAGCAGCCTCCAGCTTCGGTTGCTCATGAACGACGTCGGCTCGATGCCGCAGCTCTCGGGTACGTCGGATTCCTTGGGGTTGTCCGGGCCGATCGTTGCGCGGAACGGCGTGGCATTGCAGTTCTGGACGAACCCGGACTTGGGATTCCGAACCTGGGGCATCTTCTCGAAGGGCAGGTAGTCGGTCCATAGCGTCTCGGAGGTATTGCCGGGAAGGTACTTCTTCCAATCATATCCCTCGGCCCGGCGGGGAAGGAGGGCGTTGTAGATGTACCAGATGTTGCCCTCCTTGTCGGCGTAGCCGACGTTGAACGACGGCAGCGCCCGCATCCGCATGGCCTTCTCGAACTCGGCAATGTTCTTGGCCTTGCCCATGCGATACCACTGCTCGACCTGGCGGATGTCGCCGTAGCCGGCGTAGCGGATGGCGTAGGTGCCGTGGGTCTGCCGCATGACGGGCCCGTGCACCGAGAAACGAAGCTTGCGCGGCAGGGCCATAGTCCGCTTGCCGATCAGCTTGACCTCGATGCTCGCGCTCTCGACCTCGAGCGTCCGCCACTCGCCGTCGAACTTGTAGCGCATCGGATCGTCCGGGTGCGTCTCGAGCACGTAGATGTCGGCCAGATCCGGCTTGTTGACCGTATGGGCCCAGCCGAGATCCCGGTTGTGACCATGGAGGATCACCGGCGAGCCGGGAAACGTGCCGCCGACGATGTCGAGCCCCTCCTCGCTCTTGAGGTGCGCCTCGTACCAGGCCACGGGCCCGGTCCACGGCTGGTGCGAGTTGATCGCCAGGTGGGTCTTGCCGTCGGGCGTCCGGCTCGGCGCGACGGCAAACGTATTCGAGCCGACGGGGACGTCCTCGGCCGGAGCGAACGGCCAGGTCGCCGCGACCTTCTTCGAGACCTCCTGCGGCCGCTTCTTACCCAGCAGCGCCTTCACCTGCCCGTCGAGCCCGAAGAAGAACGGGGACTTGGAGACGAACCCGATCACGATGTCCTGGCCGGTCGCCGGCAGAATGCCGGGAATGACCTCGTCCGGATGCAGGGCGGCGTAGTGGTTGTAGCCGTCGGCATAGGCCTCGCAGAGCGCGCGGGTCTCCGGAGCGAGGTCCTTCTCGTACTTCTCGGCCACGATCTCCCGAAAGCGAAAGAGCTTGATGAGATAGTCAAAGGGCACGGCCTTCATGCCCTGGATGGAGGCAAGCCTCCCGCGGGACAAGAAGAAGGCCTCCTGGATCGTCTTGAAGTCGTCCTCGCAATGGGCATAGGCCAGGCCGTACGCGCAGTCCGCGTCGGTCTTTCCGAAGATGTGGGGTACGCCCCAGGTATCCCGTAGGATGCGGACGTCGTACTTGCCTTTGGGCGGGATGAGGTCCGCCCCCTTCGGCGGATCCTGCGCGAGGCAATTCGCGGCGAAAACGACCAGTACAAGGCTCGTGACCCTTCGAGAACACCATCCGGGCATGGGTGACTTCCCTCCCTTGCAGGCGGTGGGCGGTGCCTTAGCCGAGCAGCTTCCGCAGCAGCGCGACGCCCTTGGCGTTGGGCTCTTCCGGCTCGCCATCGCCCCAGTATTCCAACACGATGAAGCCGTCGTAGCCGACGCTTCCATAGATGTCCAGAACGCGCCCGACGTCGACGAACTCGGCCTGCCCGTCGGGCGTGAACGTATTGATCTTGAGATGGGCGTTCGCCGCCAGCGGCGCGATCTTCTCCGTCTCCGTGTAGATCCGCTCGCGGGCATCGGCACCGAGCCTATCGTAGCCGGCGACGAAGTTCGTCGGGTCCGGATTGGTCCGCAGGAAATCACTGCCCACCTGCCGGATGATGCCCAGCAGGCCGTCCGCGTCGGGATGGACCGTGCTGTGATTCTCCAGACACAACACGACGTTGCTCTTCTCCGCCTCGCGCACCACATCGAGGAAGCAGTCCACCACGCGATGCCGCTCGAACTCGGGGTCCTCACCGTCCACATGATAGCCGGTAAAGACGTTGACCCGTTCGATGGCCACCTCCGCAGCCATGTGAATCCAGCCGATGGTCGCCGCCACCTGCTGCGAACGGCCGTGGACGGTGGGGACGGCGAAGTCATTGCCCGCAATCAACGCCGAGATGCCGAGCCCCTTGTGCCTGACGTGGCGAACGATCTTCGTGAGGGAGGCGAACTTGTCGTCGGGATCAAGGTGCCAGTTGGCGATCTCCACGCCGTGCGCCCCGTGTTCGGCCGTCTCGTCGACGAAGCCGAGGAAGTCCATGCGGCCCGATTCCAGGGCCTTCCGGTAGCTCCAGGAACTGATGCCGATCTTCATGACTCCCCGCTCCCGGCGCGGTGCGATCCGTGGCTCGCCCTCCGCCGCCGATCATTCCTGCAGGCACCCCAGTGAACGGGCTGACAACCCACCCTCGGATACGCAGCGTAGCGTAGCACGGGCGGCAGGGACGGGAAAGGGTCGTGCGAGAACCAGAAGGCTGAAGATCCGAGGCAGAGCGCCTGAGGCCGGAGAATCCGGCCGTCGTCTCGTCGTCGGCGCGGTCCCCATACGGAACAAGCGGATCATGATGATTGACATTTCGGAGTGGACTTCGCAAACTGATGGTCACGGGCGCGGGTCAAGGCCTTCCCTTCAGGCCCTCTGACCGCTGGGGAGGAATTCCTGTCGTACAAATCGGCGCGAACGGACTTCGTCGCAACGTGTTGGCCCCACGCTCGGCGTCTTCGGAGAGGACGACCAGGCAGGACATTCGTCTTGGTTTGCACGGCGAGCCGGGAGGCAACGGCCATGAAGGTCGCTCTGATCTCCACGCACACGCATCCGGCTGCTTTGGGCTTGCGGTACATCAGCTCAGCCCTGAAGACCGCGGGCCACGACGTCGAGATGATCTTCCTCACCGCGAAGCGCAGTACCTCCAAGGCGGACTTCAGTCCACAGATGATGGCCGCCCTGCAAGACCTTGTGCGCGATCGTGACGTCGTCGGGTTGAGCCTAACGACGAACACGTTCGATCGAGCCTGCGCATTGACGGAGGGGCTGCGGGAGGACGGGCTGTCGATGCCGGTCGTGTGGGGAGGGACTCACCCGACGGTCGCGCCGGAGGAGTGCCTTCGCATCGCCGACGCGGTGTGCATCGGGGAAGGCGAACGGTCGACCGTCGACCTGCTCGACCGGATGGAACGCGGCGTCGACCCGACGGACGTAAGCGGTATGCAATTCCGAGCGGGAGGCGCCTTCGGCAATCGGCAAGAGGTGCGCAATCAGGTCGGCCCCCTCGAGCGGGACCTGGACTCCCTGCCCTGGCCGGACTACGACCTGGACACGCACTGGGTCGCGCGCTCCGACACGTTCGTCCGCGCGAAACCGGAATACCTTCACGGCACGTTGCAGCGGCTTCGTGTGCTGAGCACCCGCGGATGTCCGAATCGGTGCACCTTCTGCAACAACACCGCCTGGAGGGAGATCTACCGGGGCAAGGGGCCCTGGGTTCGACTACGGTCGGTCGAGAGCGTGGTCGACGAGATCGAAGCGCTCCGCGCGAGGTTCTCCACCATCACGGAGGTCAACATCGTCGACGATCTCTTCTTCGTCCGAAGGGAGCGCGAGCTCGAGGAATTCGTTCAGCACTACCGCCAGCGCGTGAATCTGCCCCTGGAGCTGGATGCGTTTCCGAACACGGTCACCGAGGAGAAGCTCCGCATCTTGACCCGCGTGCCGATTCGGCTGGTGAGCCTCGGCATCGAGAGCGCGTCGGCGAGGACGCTCGCCGAGATCTACGATCGCCACACCCCCGTCGAGCAGATCGCGGAATGCCTGCGCCTTCTCGATCAGTACGACGTTCCCACGGAGGTCCACTACATCGTGAGCAACCCCTTCGAGCCGGACGAGCAGGTCGTCGAGACGATGCGGTTCGTTGCCACGCATCATCGGCACGCGGCCAAGCTCCGCATCTTCCCGCTCCTGTTCTATCCGGGCTCGCCGCTCTGCGACCGCGCGAAGGCCGAGGGCATCATCGAGGAACGGGACGCGCGTTGCTACAAGTACACGTACGGGGGCAAGCTCCAGTTCGCCGGCCACGACTACCTTGGGATCTGGCTTCGAATCGTGCTGCACCTGCGCAATGCGGGGTTGCCGAGCTCTCTCGCTCATCGGATCGTGGGCTTCGTGACGAACCGGAAGGTCCGGCGCGTCTTGGATCGTCCCTGGTTCATACCCGCGGCCTTCGGCACCTATCAGGTCGGACGAAAGCTCTGGCGCGTGTTCTTCTACCAGCCGTTCGTGCGCCCCGTCCAGAAGCTGCGGGCCTGGAGGGTCCGCAAGCGCGAAAGGGCCTCCGGCACGCTGGCACCCGCGTGAACGTGCGTTCCCCCGCCGGCATGCAGGCGAGGCCGAACTCCCGCCCGGCTTGCGGTACAATGCGCCCGGCATGACGACCTCTTCCGACTCGGGGCATATCGCATATCTGGGGCTCGGATCGAATCTGGGCCATCGACGCGCCATCCTCGACGGCGCCGTGGAACACCTCCGCACGTGCGAGGACATCCGCGAGGTCGACGTCAGCTCCTACCATGAGACCGAGCCCGTGGGAGGACCGGAGGGGCAGGGGCTCTTCCTCAACGCGGCCGCGCGAGCCGTAACGCGGCTCGGGCCGTTGGAGTTGCTTCATGCACTGCAAGAGATCGAACGGCACTTCGGCCGCGAGCGGAAGGAGCGTTGGGGCCCGCGAACGCTTGACCTGGATGTGCTGCTGTATGACGATGTCGTGATGGACACGGAGCGGCTAATCGTCCCGCACCCTCGCATGCACGAGCGACGCTTCGTGCTCGAGCCGCTCTGCGAGATCGCCCCGGACGTCGTGCACCCCGTGCTGAACAAGACGCCGCGACAACTCCTGGAGGAGCTACGCTGACCATGCCGGAACCGCCGAAGTTGGCGACGACGATCCAAACCGTGCGGGAACACGTGCGATCCGCCGCAGCAGAGCGCAAGAGCATCGGCCTCGTGCCGACCATGGGGGCGCTGCACGCAGGACATCTCTCCCTCGTTCGAGAGGCGCGAGCGCGGTGCGGCTTTGTCGTGGTAAGCATCTTCGTCAATCCGATCCAGTTCAACGACCGGACCGACCTCGAGACCTACCCGAGAACCCTCGATGAGGACATGGAAGCCCTGCGGGAGATCGGGATTGATCTCGTCTTCGCGCCGAGCCCGAGCGACATGTATCTCCCCGACGCGGTCACGACGGTACACGTCGCCCGCCTGACCGAACCGCTCTGCGGACGCCATCGGCCGGGCCACTTCGACGGCGTCACGACGGTCGTCACCAAGCTCTTCAACATCGTCCGGCCCGACCTGGCCTTCTTCGGCCAGAAGGACGCACAACAGGCGATCGTCGTGCGGAAGATGGTGGAGGACCTGAACTTCCCCGTGGAGATCGTGACCTGCCCCACGGTCCGTGAGGCGGACGGATTGGCCATGAGCAGCCGGAACAAGAACCTGTCGGCCGAGGAACGGGAACGGGCACCGATTCTGTCCCAGGCGCTGGCCGAGGCGCGTCGAGCGATCGAGCGAGGCGAGCGTGATGCGGCCAAACTGCGGAGCGAGATGTCCCAGAGGATCCGCTCGTCGGGGCCGTGCGAGATCGACTACATTGAGATCGTCGACCCGAGGACGTTGGAAACGGTCGACGAAGTCCGTTCGGAGGTATTGATCGCGGTGGCGGCGCGCTTCGGAGATACACGGTTGATCGACAACGCCCTGGTGGACCCCTCGCCGTCGGCGTGATACACTGCGCGTTTATTGTTTGTGCCTGGGGTAACGGATGTTCGTCAAGGTACTCAAGAGCAAACTCCATCGAGCCACAGTGACGCAGGCCGACATCGACTACACCGGCAGCATCGGCATCGACAAAGACCTGTGCGACGCCGTCGGGCTACTGCCCGGTGAGCTGGTCCTGGTGGCCGACATCGACAACGGGGCCCGATTGGAGACCTACGTGCAGATCGAGGAACCCGGCAGCGGGACGATCTGCATGAACGGCGCGGCGGCCAGACTCATCCATCCCGGGGATCTGGTCATCATTATGGGATTTGCCTATCTTACCGGCGAAGAGGCGGCGGTTCACGAGCCACGGGTCGTGCTGCTCGATCAGCGGAACCGGATCGCGCGGACGATCTCCGGCCTGTGACGGCACGAGACGGACGCTCGGCCGAACGTCGCCCTGCATAGACGAGGGACCTCATGCTTCCGACCGTGTTTACCATTCCCGTACCCTTGTACGGTCCGCTCGATATCAAGGGCTACGGCCTGATGATGATGATCGGATTCCTGACGGCCATCTACTTGTGCATGCGCCGCGCCCAGAAGGTTCGCTGCGATCCGGATATCGTATTGAACGCGGGTTTCCTCGCGCTGATCTGCGGCGTGCTCGGCGCGCGGATCTTCTACGTCGTGCACTACTGGGATACGCAGTTCAAGGGCCGCGGGATCGCGGCCGCGTTCGACGTGCGCAGCGGCGGTCTCGAGTTCTACGGCGGGTTCCTCGCTGCCGTCGCGGCGATCGTCATCTACCTCTGGATCAAGCGGTATTCCGTACGCCTGTTCCTGGACATCATGGCCCCGAGCGTGATGTGGGGCCTCGCGTTCGGCCGGTTGGGCTGCACGCTGAACGGCTGCTGTTTCGGCGGCACGTGCCCGCCCGACTACCCCTGGCCGCTCGCGGTGACCTTCCCGTACGGGAGCCCCCCGCATGTCCACCACCTCCAGACGAATCGCATCTCCCTGCCGCGCGAGCTCCTCTACATCAATCAGTTCGGTTGGCCCCGTCCCATCGACCGTGATCATATCGCGATGGACCCGTCCGAAATCTTCGGACCCCGGGAGGCCTACAAGGACGCCAGCATGAAGCTGCAGAGGGCCCTCGCCAAGATCGAGCCCCCGGAGATGCGAGAGAACGTGACCAAGGCGTGGCAGCGCTTCGCCCTCCTGCGTCGAGGGATCCCGCGGGGCCCCCTGGCCATCTTGGAGAAGGAACGGCTCAAGCAGGAGCAAGCCAGGACGCAAACGGCCTATAGCGAGCTGGGCGACCTGTGCAGCGCCCTCCCGAACGGCCAACAAGTGATGGAGCTCGTACGAGCGGAGGGCCGCGCGTGGGGCGCCTGGCAAGACCACGCCATCAAGCTCAAGGATTTGCTCGGGGACAGCCGGAATCCTCGCCCGGAGCCGTCCAAGATCCAGGAGCTGCAGGAACTGGCGAAGCAGTACCGTTCGCATACCGTCTTCTTCGTACAACCCATGGGTTTCCTGAACGCCATGATCCTCTCGGGGGTCTTGAGCCTGTTCTTCTACCGCCGTCGTGTCCACGGCGCCGTCTTCGGCTTGATGTTCATCTTGTATCCCATCACGCGGATCATCCTGGAGTACATCCGCGCCGACAACCCGCTCGACTCAGGTGGGTTGACGATCAGCCAGGCCATCAGCGTCGGGATCCTGCCGCTGGCCTTCCTCTACATGTTCATCATCTACAAGATGCTCCCGCCGCAGAGTCCCCGCGCGGAGATCTGGGAACCCCCACGAGACGAACCGCCTGAGCCCGAGGACCTCTCGGACGGACCGGAGGCCGAAGCCGAGCATTTCGACGGACGAGAGCCGGAGAGCGAGCCGACCGGTGAGCATCCGCACGGGGAAGACGAGAACCCACCGGCGGCGGAGACCCAGGCTCTGTCTGCCGGCACCAAGAAGACCAAACGGGGGAAGCGCGCGGTCGAGACCGTCGTCGTCGCCCCGGACGTCCCCGCTGCGGACGGCCAGTCGTGGCACCAAGCGGAAGCGACCTGCGCGGGATGCGGAACGGTGCTCAAGCCGCCGACGGGCTTGATCTACCAACAACGGGCGGGCAAGCGCTCCCCCGCCGCGCTGCCGCCGGGCGTCCCCCGCATCGAGAGCCCGGACCCGAACACGCGAATGGAGCTCATCTGCGAGAGCTGCTTCGACCAGCGGCCGCCGCAAGACAAGTCTCGCGCGAAACGCCTGGCCAAGAAGTGGTGGAAGAGCGGGAAGGTGTAAGCCGACCCAGCGTCGATTCCCATCAGCGGCCTCCGCGGGAAGACAGGCCACGCTCCGTGCGACGTTGCTGCATGGCCCTTCGAAAGCTCTCGAACTCCGCCCGCTTGTCGGCCGGGATGCGGCTCCGCCAACTGCCCGGGCCGGCGCCTCCCTCTCGGCTGTGAAACCGTCGCTGACGACTCGCCCGATCGCCTCCGCCGCGCCGGTCCGGACCACGCCTTTCGCCCCCGGAACGGGCTTGTCCGTCTCGACCCCGAGGAGGACCGGGAGGCCCGCCTCGACCTCGAGGGCCCCGTCCTCTGCCGGGCGGACCCCATCCGCGGGCTTCCATCTCGTCGATCTTCTTGTCGAGGAAGGCGACGCGCTCGTCCTTGGGCAATCGATGAAAGGTCTCCACCTCCTGGATCATGCGCTGCCGCATCGTCTCTCGGATGTTCCGTCCGATGCGGCGACGGGTCTCTTCGTCCATGTTCTCCATGATCGCCCGGCGTTGCTCCGGCTCCATGCCGGCCATCGAGCGCATTCGCTGCTCGAGCCATTCGGTGCGTTGCTCTAGGGGAAGACGGTTCCAGTCCTCGCTCGCCAGGTAGTCGCGGGCCTGTTGGGTGGTGGCCGTCGGGGGAGGTGGAGGCTTCGGCGCAGGTTCGGGCCACAGGAAGTATCCCGCCGTACCCGCGCCGCCGAGGCCGACGATCGCACAAAGGGCCACCACTGCGCCCTTGAAGCCACGCCGACCCCATAGTTCCTTCCAATCGATTGTTGGCAGTAGCATATCGATGCTCCCTCAACACACGGACATCACGCTGATACTGCATTTCAGAAGTATCGCGATACCATGCTCGAGCCGCGGCATTCATGCCGCGCGGTCCTTCCGCGCCGGATGAATCCGGCGGCTCGGGCAACAACCCTGGCGTGCCGGCGCAGTCCCCAGTCGCACTACTCGCGAAACGCCGTATTGGCCCTCAGAGCGAGAAAGCCCTCTCCACGCTGAGCTCAGTCCGGATCGCGGATCTCCCGGTGGTACTCCTCGACGTGGCAATCCGCGTACAGCGTGTTGATGACGTCCGAGTCGCCGCGCTTGCCGTGGTAGGACCCGCCGCCCTCGATCTCGTATTCCTTCAGCAAGAACATGTCGGCGGTGCTCATCCCGGAATGGTGCCACGGATGGCGGTGTTCCTCCCCCGACACGATCGGCCCGATCTCGACCACCGTGTCCGCGACGTCGACATAGCCCTGCCTATCGAGCAGCTTGCCCATGTAATCGGCATCCCGTGGGATCGAGGTGTACTCGTAGCTGGTGCCTTCGGTCTGCCAGTAGCTCTTGTTCACCTTGTTTGGATCCGCGGGGTCGCGCCGCGTCCACCCCGGCATATCAGAGGGGCAGTGAAAGAGCTCCAGGTTTTTGACGTATGGCTCCATGAATGCGGTGATCGGCTCGTAGGGTTCACCGTTCGGATCCAGGCTTTCCACCGAAGGCAAGAAGCAGGCGGCCGGCAGCCGATCGGCGTTGTCATGCAGGTATTGCTGAAACGCCTGGCCGAGATGATGCAGGTTGCTCAGGCACACCGCGCGCCGCCCGTTCTCCTTCGCCTTGCCCAGCGCGGGTAGAAGGATGCTGATGAGCAGCGCGATGATCGCCACCACCACCAGCAGTTCAATCAGCGTGAACGCGCTTCGATCTGCTCGTGTTGTCATGGACATTGCCGCCGAGATGACCCAGGGCCAGCCAACTGTAGGATACAGAACTGACGCCGCGCGGAACAAGTGCACACCGTCGCCCTCATACAAACGCACTTCGCCGAAATCTATTGCGGCAAGGGCCCGGTGTCGCTCGTGGGCTTGCCACAGCGTAGCCGAAGGCGAGAGCGGAAGCCTGTCCCACCGCCGGATCTACAGACTGTCTCCGTAGGTGGAACGCGAACGGGGCCCCCAGATCTACAGGTGCCCGGATGGTCGTACGTCCGAGTTGGCCGTTGGCGGCGCGGGGGGCTTCGATGGTTGCTCGATCGCCCAAGCCGTAGAATGCCACTTGCCTGCCTATGGATGGTGGGTGTAGCTTCTTTGGGTGTTGAAGCGGCTGTGGAGGACATCGCTCGCGAGGGTCTTGCCGTGGAATGGGTTCTGGCTGGCATCGTGTCGGTCTGCGTCGGCGTGGTGGCCGAACGTATCGGGCGGCGTCTGAAGCCCGGAGAAATCATCCACGACCCCGAACGCCGCCGGCGGGCGGAAGAGAGAGCACTGCGTTTTTCGGGCGTCGAGCGCTATTTGAATGTAGCGAACTGGGCGGTCCTCGCCTTTGTCGCGATTGTGATGTGGAATCCCCTCGATAGCGAGCGTTTCCAGGTCGTCATAGAGCGCCATCTACATTTGGCCCTCCCTGCGATTCTCCTGCTGCCCGCGGCGCAGGCAGCCTGGGAACGGCGGCAGGTCTTGGCCGCCATGCTGGAAGACGAGCACAAGGGCTTCACCCGGTGCCCGGATTGCGGCGGAGCGATCTCCGACAAGAGTACGGCCGGTCAGTGTGAGGCGTGCGGGCATGCCTACTCCCCCGAGTCCCTCAAGCAGGACTGGGCGGACATCCGGCAGGCGAGATTCCTCCACCTGTCTCGCTGGAAGCCCAGGACAACGCTGGCCGACGCCCGGCTCGACAAGCTCGATCCCGTCGCGTCGGTGCTCGTCCGCGATGCGGCGGTGGGGATGTTCGTACCGTTCTTCGGCATGATGTTGCTGCTGCAAGCCCTTCCTTCCTTATGGTTGCGACCGCTCCCTTCGTCGTTGTTCGTTCCCGTATTCCTGGGATTGCCGTTCGCGGGCACCATCGTGTTGTACGTATGGGCCAAGCGAAGGGCGATCCGCAGGATCGAGCAGGTTCAGCCGAAGGGGTCGCTCGTCTGTCCGGACTGCTACTACTCGCTGGCGGGCCATCCGGAGGGCGGGACGTGTCCCGAGTGCGGCTACTCGTTCACGCCGGCATCGCTGGCGGAGGACTGGCGGGCGATTCGCGAGCTCCTCGGCGCCCCTCGGGCCAAAGAAGGCCTGCCGCCCGAGCCGCACTGGGCCTACGAGCTGGGGCGATGGGTCCGCGGGCATCGAGTGCTGGCGACTGTTTACGCAGGGATCGCCGCCATGCTCTTGGTGATCTTCCTGGCCGTGTTGGAAGTCCCGCCCTTCAGCTTCCTCTTGTAGTATCCGCAACTACCGCGATCGACCTCGCGAGTGTTCACATCATCGAACGCGAGATGCCCGGTGCAGGGAACGCTCGTCCCCGAAGCACAGAAGCCACGCTGGAGGCATCGGGGCTCGCACGCTACACTGCATAGGAGGCCTTGGAGTACGTCATTTGCCCGGTAAGTCTTCCATTCTCCTCGCGATCGTCGTCGCGGCGGTGGCCGTCGCGGCCGGCGTATGGCTCGTGACACGAGGCGTCGGCCACCCAAGCCGCCCCCCGAACCGGCCGAACATCCTGCTCGTCACGTTCGACACGACACGGCTGGATCGATTGGGCTGCTACGGCCACGATCGTCCGACGAGCCCGCGGATCGACGCGCTCGCCGCGGAGGGCGTTCGATACACCCAGTGCCGATCGACCAGCAGTTGGACGCTTCCCGCGCATGCCTCGCTCTTCACAGGAAGGTTCGTCTCCGCCCACGGAGCCCACTACGATCCGAACGGGTCGCTGACGCTCAGCGAGGTGATCCCCAGCCAGTGGGCGGAGAGCTTCCAGGTCTACGGCCTGCACGACTCGATCCCCACCCTGGCGGGCCTCCTCGCGGACAGCGGCTACGCCACGGGCGGGGTGATCGGCGGGCCATGGCTCGACGAGGCCTTCGGCCTGGCCCGAGGCTTTGAGTACTACGACGACCAGGAGATCAACAGCACGAACGGCCGCCCTGCGTGGGGGATCAATCGACTGGCCCTGCCCTGGATCGATCGCGTCGCCCACCGTCCGTTCTTCCTCTTCCTGAACTACTTCGATCCCCACGACCCGTACGATCCTCCGCAGGAATACCGCGATCGGTTTCCGCCGAGGGAAACCGACTCGAAGGAACCAAACGCGTCCTTCGCGGCGGATCTTGCCCTCTACGACGCCGAGATCGCTTACGCCGATCACCACTTCGGTGAGGTCATCGACAAGCTGAAAGCCCTCGGCCTCTACGACGACACCTGGATCATCGTTACCGCGGATCACGGGGAGCTGTTCGGCGAGCACGGCCTCCGCCTCCACGGCAAGACGCTCTACGAGGAGGAGCTTCATGTCCCCCTGATCATGAAGCTCCCGAAGCCGTGGGCCCGGACAGGGGTGGACCATGAGCCCATCCAGCTGACGGACCTCCTTCCGATGATCCTGGAACGGCTCGGCCTGCCTCCCCTGGCGGAGGTACAGGGGGCGGCGGAGGCCCGAAGACGATTGCCGTCCTTTGCCGAGGTCTATCCGACCGCCTCCGAGAGCGATCTGGGCCACTTCCGAGCCTACTACCGCGGACAGGTGAAGTACATCTGGAACAGCCGCGGAAGGCACCGCCTCCACGACTTGGAGAAGGATCCCAAAGAACACAAGAACCTGTACGGCGAACGGCTGGATCAGGCCATGGCCATGCGCGAGACCATGCAGAAGATGATCAAGGCTTTGCCTCGGCCCAAGACGGCCGCCGCGCCCAGGAGGATCGACCCCAAGACCATCGAAGCACTGCGCGGTCTAGGCTACATCACGACCGGCGGCCCGGCCTCGAAACCCACGAGCGGGCCCGGGGCGACGACCCACGAGGCCTCCCGTTCGTCCAAGAACCCCTGAAAGAGATACAGCATTCGGAGGAAGGCATGTCGACGTCCAGACGCCAGTTCATCGCGGGCGCGAGCGCGGCCGTGTTCGGTTCCGCCATCCCATCTACCGAGGGTTCGACGGAGGGGCAATCGCCGTCGAAGGAGTCCCACGGCGCGGAAGCATCGCTACCGCGGGTTCGTTGGTCGCGTGAGGTCCCCGTTCGGTATGAGGCCGACGTGGCCGTGCTCGGCGGCGGGATCGCCGGTGTATCCGCCGCATGCGCGGCGGCCAAGAGCGGGGCGCGGGTGATCTTGGTAGAGCGCTTCGCCGTGACGGGCGGGAACTGCACGGTCGGAGGCGTCGCGTCGTTCTGCGGCGAGACGGCGGGCCAGGGAGAGGTCTTCGATGCCATCGTGAAGGATCTGGAGGCCTGGGACGCCATCGTCCCCTACCGCCCCTATCCCAAAGCGGACAACCGCGTCTTCGATCACGCGATCTTGGCGATCGTGCTCCAGGAGCTCTTGCTCCGACGAGGCGTGAAGCTGCTCCTGCATACGCGGCTCGTCGATGTGTGCGTGCGGGAGGGGCGCATCACCGAGTGCATCGTCTGCGGCAAGTCCGGGCCCGAGGCGCTCCGTGCTAAGCAGTTCATCGATTGCACGGGGGAGGCCGAGGTCACGCACCTGGCAGGCTTCGAGACCATGAAGGGCCGTGAGAAGGATCACGTCCAACTGCCCATGTCGATGATGGTCTTCGTCCGCCACGTATCCAAGGACAAGGCACGGCCCCAAGTACCGGAAGGATGGTTCGACCGTTATGAGGAGCGCAGCGAGCTACCGATGACGAGCATCTGGCCGAACGGCCCGCGCGGCAACGCCCTCAAGATCAAGATCCCCCTGTGCGATTCGACTGACACTGAAAGCATGACGGAGGCCGAGATCCGTGGCCGACGACGCATGATGCAGGTCTTGGACTACTTCCAACGCGTGGAGGGCAAGCCCTGGCGGCTGGATCACTGCTCGCCCCGGATCGGCATTCGCGAGGGCCGGCGTATCGTCGGCGACTACGTGCTCACCGTGGAAGACCTTCGCCAGGGCAAGGCCTTCGACGACGCCGTCGCCCGCGGCGTCTACGTCCTCGACGCGCACAAGCCCGACGACGAGAAGCGAACCTACATCCTGCCGGCCGACCAACGGCGCGTTCCGCCCTACCAAATCCCGCTGCGGTCGCTGCTGGTCCGCGACGCCAAGAACCTGACCGCCGCGGGACGTTGCCTCTCCGCCGATCAGCTCGCCATGTCGTCGGCGCGGGTAACGACCTCCTGCTCGATGATGGGGCAGGCCGCCGGCATTGCCTCCGCGATGGCAGCCGCACAAGGGTGCGGTCCTCGAAGTCTCGATCCGCGTGCGGTTCGCAAGGTCGTGGAGGCCCGCGGCGCGAAACTCGAGGTATAGCGAGAACACCGATCATCAGCCTGCCGGATCTCGCGTGGCGTCGGTTCCCTGTTGCTTGCGAGGCAAGACGTCAAAACCTAGCGCAATCTTAATGTTTTCCTAACCTGTATTCACAAACCACAAGCCCAATGGCGCCTGCTATTTAAGCGAACATGAACGGGTCAATGCTTGTAGAATGTCGAAAAACTCGAAACAAGGCTTGCATTGGACACCAAAATCCCTATCATGCTGTTCAAGCTGGACCATCGAGGAATAACGCCACTGGCGATTTCCATAGAGCTTTTCCCCTCCGGAAGCACCGGGTGATTAGAGTCTAGTCCCCGGTGTTTTCTTATTTGGTTTGCGAAGTACTGAGTCTCTAGCTAACTCCGGTTACTAGCTCCTTGCGGGTCATGGCTTTTCCG
>CAZKCX010000042.1:0-18718 GCA_964550865.1 uncultured Planctomycetales bacterium | reverse complement strand
CGTGCAGGTGCTCTCGCGCCGCACCAAGAACAATCCCGTGCTGCTGGGCGAGGCGGGCGTCGGGAAGACGGCGATCGTCGAGGGCCTCGCGCAGCGCATCGTGAACAACGACGTCCCCGAGTTGCTCGCCGACCGTCGCATCGTCGTGCTGGATCTGGCCATGATGGTAGCGGGCACGAAGTACCGCGGGCAGTTCGAGGAGCGGATCAAGGCGGTCATGAACGAGGTGCGTCGGGCCAAGACCGTCATCCTCTTCATCGACGAGCTGCACACCCTGGTCGGCGCCGGCGGGGCCGAAGGCGCCATCGACGCCAGCAATGTCCTCAAGCCCGCGCTGAGTCGCGGCGAGATTCAGTGCATTGGGGCGACCACCCTCGACGAATACCGCAAGTACATCGAGAAGGACGGCGCGCTCGACCGGCGGTTCCAGCAGATCCTGGTGGACCCGCCGACCCGCGAGGAGACCATGGAGATCCTCAAGGGGCTGCGCGACAAGTACGAAGCCCATCACCGCGTCCAGTATACGGACAATGCCCTCAAGCAGGCCGTCGAGCTGTCCGGTCGGTACGTCACCGGTCGGTGTCAGCCGGACAAATCGATCGACGTGATCGACGAATCGGGCGCGCGGGTTCGCCTGAAGACGATGACGAAGCCGCCGAATCTCACCGAGATCGAGAAGGACTACGAGCGGCTGATGATGGAGAAGGACGAGGCCGTCAAGAACGCCGACTACGAGCGCGCCGCCGAGCTTCGAGATCAGGCGGAAACACTCAAGGCCAAGATCGACGAGATCCAGCAGGAATGGCGCGACAAGTCGAAGGAAGTGGACGGGATCGTCGACGAGGAGATCATCGCCGAGGTCGTCAGCAAGATGACGGGCGTGCCGCTCACGCGGCTCGAGAAGGAAGAGGCCGAACGGCTGCTCGAGCTGGAGGCCGAGCTGCACAAGACCGTCGTCAGCCAGGACGAGGCGATCCAGGCGATCAGCCGCTCCGTGCGTCGCAGCCGCAGCGGTCTGAAGGACCCGAACCGACCGATGGGCTCGTTCATCTTCATCGGCCCGAGCGGCGTGGGCAAGACGCTGCTGGCCAAGTCGCTGGCCGTGTTTATGTTCGGCGACGAGGATGCCCTCCTCCAGATCGACATGTCGGAGTACATGGAGAAGCACAACGTCTCGCGGCTGATCGGTGCCCCGCCGGGGTACGTCGGATACGAAGAGGGTGGCCAACTCACCGAGCGGATTCGCCGCCGTCCGTACGCGGTCGTGCTGCTTGATGAGATCGAGAAGGCCCACCCGGATGTCTTCAATATGCTCCTGCAGATCATGGAGGAAGGCCGACTGACGGACTCCTTCGGGCGGCACGTGGACTTCAAAAACACGATCATGATCATGACAAGCAACATCGGGGCCGACAAGATCACGCATCAGTCGACCTTCGGTTTCGAGAAGCGGTCCGAGGAGGTCAGCTACGCCAACATGAAGGACATGCTCAAGACGGAGGTCGAGCGTCACTTCCGGCCTGAGTTCCTAAACCGCGTAGACGACATCGTCGTGTTCCAGAAGCTGACCCGCGAGGATCTGGTCCAGATCATTGATCTGGAGGTCGGCAAGGTGGCCAATCGCCTGCGAGAGCACGAATTGGCCCTCGATCTGACCGACGAGGCCCGCGACTTCCTGATCGAAAAGGGCACCGACGAGAAGTTCGGCGCACGTCCGTTGCGGCGCGCGATCGAGCAGTACGTCGAAGACCCGCTCAGCGAGAACATCCTGCGCGGCCACTACGCCGGCAAGGACAAGATCATCGTCCGGGCGCAGGAAGAGACGGAAGAGGAAGAGGGCCACCTCATCTTCGAGGCCGTCTCCACCGAGGAAGAGAAGTCCGAAGCCGTCGGTGCCGGCGCGGACGTCACCGACGCGACCTAGCCATTCGCGACGGACGCTCCGGAAGAACCCGTTCGGCGGCGACCTGAATCTTGCGTCTTCCCGCAGGCTGTCGAGCTCTTCGGCAGCCTGTTGTTTTGTGGTCCGGCGGGGGGGACCTCGCAGGGCGCTGCATGCCGCGGTCTTTGGGGCAAGGGCAGCGGCGGCGCCCCGGGCGAGAAAAATCCTTGCCGGATCGCTCGACAGACACCCGCTCATGCCGCAATAATGGGCCTGACGCTGTACCTGCCAAAGGGGCCGGTGATTTTGTTGCGCTTTCGGGCCTACATCGACGGAGAACCCGCAAGCTCGCTCGTTATGGACGGGAGCTACCTCGTCGGCAGCGACGGGGTGCCGCTCAGCGCCGAGATCTCGTTCAAGCGCGGAGAGATCGTCTGCACCAAGCGGGCGCAGGGACCGGCGGGGCTGTCACTGCTTTGGGGGGTCAAGGGCTTCGGGCGAATCATGCTGGAGACCACGCGATTGCCCGAAGACGAGAATCCGTACGTCCTTAGCGTGGAGCTCGCGCGCTGCCGCCTGCTCCGCATCGCCCAGAAACGCGAGGATTGGGGGCTGTTCGATCTTTCCGAGATCCCCGAAATCGAGAAGGACCTCGAGAAGGCCCGCGATCTCTTCGTCGAGGGCCTCAAGATCCAGAACCGGAAGCCGGCCGAGGCCTCAAAGCTTGCCGACGAGTCCCTTCGTCTCTCGTGCGAGGTGGGCGAGAAGCTCACCCTGTATCACGCCGACGCCTTCCTGGCACGGCGGCGGCAGAGTGGGAGCTTTGGCCGACGCGTGTTCGGCTGCAGTGTCGATCTGAACGGGACCGGGGAGGTGTATCGGCGCAGGCTGCTCGAAGGGTTCGACTTCCTGTGCTTGCCGATCGTGTGGCGCCACATCGAGCCGAAGGAGCAGGAGTTCAATTGGGCGCCGCTCGACGCGTGGGTGGAGTTCCTGGCGAAGCAGCGCATGCCCATCAAGGCCTCGCCCCTGGTGGCCTTCAACGAGGGCAACATCCCGGATTGGCTGTACATCTGGGAGCACGACTTCGAGACGATCCGCGATCTGCTGTACGACCACATCAATCGCGTGGCCGAGCGATACGGGAACTACATCCATTCCTGGGAGGTCATCAGCGCGATCCACGCGGAAAACTGCTTCAACTTCAACTTCGAGCAGCTCATGGAGCTCACGCGGATGGCGGCCACGCTGACCAAGCAGCTGAGCCCGCGGAGCGCCACGGTCATCAACCTGATCGCGCCCTGGGGGGAGTACTACGCGCGGAACCAGCGGACCATTCCGCCGATGCTCTATGCCGACATGGCCGTGCAGAGCGGCATCAGCTTCGATGCCTTCGGCCTGGAGTTCTACTTCGGCGTGCCGAAGGATGGGATGTTCGTCCGCGATCTCCTGCAGGTGTCCGCGGCGATCGATCGGTTCGCCCTCTTGGGCAAGACGGTGCATATTACGGCCCTTCAGGTCCCCTCCGCCACGGAGGTGGACAAGCTGGACGCGTGGGGGGGCAATGTCGCCGTCGAGGCGGGCGGCTACTGGCACGAGCCCTGGAGCGAGGACAGGCAGGCGATGTGGCTGCGCGAGTTCGTCCGCGTTGCCCTCAGCAAGCCCTTCGTCGAGTCGATCACCTGGCGCGACCTCTCCGACAGTCAGAGCCATTTCCTGCCCTACGGCGGCCTGCTGAAGAAGGACTCGGCACCGAAGAAGGCGTACGCCGAATTGCTTCGCATCCGTAAGGGCCTCCCCCGCGGCGACGACAAGCGCCGCAAACGCCCGCCCGCGCGACGCTGATCCACAGCCCGACAGGCGAAGTCCTGCGCTTGCCGAAAAGCGAAGCCGGATCGCTGCGGTTCGTCCCCGGTTGCGGCCCACATGGCCATTGTGCCGACTTTTCGACTTGTGGACGTATCGACGTTTCCCTTCTGTCTCTCCCTGTTGATCCCTGCTGTTCTTGCCGTCCTGCTGTCTCCTTTCCCGTACTTCGTGAACACAACGGCGCGCTCGGGTATGATGCGCCGCACCTCGTCAAGGGGGTTGAACGCTCGGTCCGAATCGCCGGAGAACAATCCTATGAAGCTCCTCTTGCCTTCGCTTCTTGTCAGCTTCGCGTTCGCGCAATGCCTCGCGCAGGTCCGGGATGAGCCCGCGGTCGGGGTCGTGCGGACCCCACCACGAACCGGCCCCGGGGCGCACTACGTCGCCAACCGCGAACCGCTCATGCCGAATCCCTTGATTAAGCTGCCGATCGGTACGATCGTCCCGAAGGGGTGGCTTTTGGGTCAGCTCGATCGCAAGAACAAGTCGCCCGGCCTGCAGAACCGCGGCTGCATGCTCGCCTACAGTCCGCACCTGTATCGATGCTGTCAGCACAACGTCGCGATGGGGTGGCCCTACTACGCCGAGCATCTGTGGATGGCCACGCAAGATCGCGGTCTGGCCGCCATGCTCTACGCCGCCGGCGAGGTCGAGGCCAAGGTCGGCGAGGGCGCGACGGTCAAGATCGTCGAGACGACGGACTATCCGTTCGACGAGACCGTGACGCTGGCGATCGCGACGAGCGAGTCCGTAGAGTTCCCGCTCTACCTCCGCGTGCCGCGATGGTGCGAGGGCGCGAAGGTCCGACTCAACAAACAGGCGGTGCCGGCCGTGGCCCGTCCGCTCAGCTACATTCGAATCGATCGTGCGTGGAAGGACGGCGACACGGTGACGCTCGAGCTGCCGATGGAGATCGCCACGACCGTGTGGCGGAGCAACGCCGACTCGATCTCGGTCGCCCGCGGGCCGCTCTCGTATTCGCTCAAGATCGGTGAACGGTGGGTCAAGTGGGGCACGTCGGAGAAGTGGCCGGGCTACGAGGTCTTCGCGAGCACGCCCTGGAACTACGGCCTGATCGTGAATCGCGCCGAACCGGCCTCATCGTTCGAGGTCGTCAAGAAGTCCGGCGCCATCGCGAAGCAGCCGTTTACGCCGCAGGCGGCACCGATCGAGATCAAGGCCAAGGGCAAGCGGATTCCCCAGTGGCAGATGGATCGGCTGGGGCTGGTCGGTCGGCTCCAGGCGAGCCCCGTGAAGTCCGACGAGCCGACCGAGTCGATCACGCTGATCCCGATGGGGTGCGCGCGGCTGCGGATCTCGGCCTTCCCGCAGATCGGCGAGGGCCCGAGCGCGTTCGAATGGCAGCCGCCCCCGCCCGTGGTGCATGAGGCCTCGCACTGCCACAGCGGGGATTCCGTGGACGCCGTGAGCGACGGCCAGGTGCCCAAGAACAGCAACGACCAGTCGATCCCGCGCTTCACGTGGTGGGATCACAAGGGCACCAAGGAGTGGGTCACCTGGCGGTTCGAGAAGCCGCGCCAGGTCTCGTGGTGTGAGGTCTACTGGTTCGACGACACGCCCGTGGGTCAGTGCCGGGTGCCGGCCTCGTGGCGGCTCTTGTACCGCGACGGCGAGCGGTGGAAGCCCGTCCGGAAGGCGTCGCCCTTCGGCACGCGCGCGGACGGCTTCAACAAGGTCACCTTCGAACCCGTCACCACGAAGGAACTGAAGATCGAGGTCCAGCTCAAGCCGGAGCGCTCGGGTGGCATCCTCGAATGGCGCGTGGGACGTTGAGGCACGGTAGCATGGAACGCGAGCCGTGCGAGCGGATGCCTGTTCCCGCCAGAGGAACCGGTGGGCCCCCCATCTTGCTTTCAGAGCCGGCCTGTCCCCAGGCCGGTCCGTGTGTGGCATCAGAAAACACGGGGCGAAGGCATCGGTGTCCCACGGTGCCGACTCCACGATGCTCGGGACAGGTGCGGCGGTGGGTCATCCAAGTCTTCCCAATTGCTCAAGCATTCGTGCGGGCGGTTCAGTCTGGTGAGGCGGCGGCGAGGCGCACGGCGGCGTCTTCGGCGAGGAGGGCCGTGAGGCGTTCGGCCCCCCTGGGGTTCAGGTGCAGGGCGTCGTAGAAGCTTTCGTCGGGAAACGCTTCCGGCGTCATCTCGATCTGGTGGATTCTCTCGACACGACGACGAACGGTTTCGAGTTGCCTCCGGTAGCATTCGTGCTGGTGTGCGTGGATGTTTGACCGCCCCCGCGCGGGCAGGGGCATGTCGACGAGCACGCAGGTCGCGCGCACGCGACGGCACCAACGACACAAGCTCTCCAGCCCGACGAGGTCCCGCGCGTCCGGCGCGAAGTTGCCCAGGCGGTGGGCGAAGTCCGTCGGCCGATCCGGCTCACCCCGGGTGGGGAGGAACCCTCGCGGCCGGCCGAACCGGCGGGTTTGGATGGGCTCCGATCCCCCGCTTAGCAGCCATTCGCGGAGGTCCGCACGGTAAGCGATCAGGTGGCTGTTCTGGGTCAGCCGTCCGAACCACTCGGCCGGTCGGGAGAGTCGAGCCGTTTCCTCGAATCGCCGCGTGATCTCGTGGACGTGTCGGATGCGATTACGGTTCAGCCCGTTCGGACTGACGCACACGTACACGAGCCGCGGGCGGAGGTCGTGAAGGAAGAAGCGGTCGAGCACGGCATGGATTCCGGCATACCCCGGACCGCAGAAGCCGAGGTTGTAGGACGTCACGCGTCGGCCGGCATGGCGCAAGGCATCGTCGAACCGGATCGGATTCACGCCGCAGTCCACGATGGACGTTCCGAAGAAGAGCACGTCGGGCGATCCGTGATCCAGCAGGTCATCGAGCTCCGTCCGCTTCTCCTGGATCCGGTACGAGGCCGCGTAGACGCCGCGCGGCGGCATGGGGGGAAGGAATAGCCTGGCCACCCCTTCGGCCATCAGCAGGAGGACCAAGGCAAAGAGCGCGCCCCAGGGGCGCAGGCCCGTCAGGTCGAGCGTGCCGAATCGACCGTGGATCGATCGCTTGAGACGATCGAGCCAGATCGCGAGGTGTAGGATCGTTGCGCGCCGACGACGGGCCAGCATGTCGCCCACGGGCGTTCCGGGTGCGGGGATCGCGATCGCCCTAGAACTGGAAGTAGATGAACGGCTCACCAACATGGCCTCCCATGATCAGCAGAAGCAGTACGAGCATCGCATAGTACGCCCCGCGAACCGGCCACCGCGCGCGAAGGACGGCGGTGTGACTCCGCCAGATGTATTGCGGTGCGTCCACGAGCAACAACAGGAACAGCAGCAGAAGCGGATTCACCCAGTGGAACGGATCGCCGCCCCGCAGCGAGACGATGCCCCACAGATAGCGGAGCGCGTCGCCGACGTGGGGCGAACGGAAGAAGACGAACGTCAGCACGATCAGGTGCACCGTGCCCAGGAGCTTGAGCAGGAACATGCAAGCGCCGCCGGCGCCGGTGACGCCCATCCGCTCGGGGACCCTCCGACCGCCGAGGAGGATTCGGTGGAGTGCAAGGTAGGCGCCGTGGATCGCGCCCCAGATCACGAACGTCCAGTTCGCTCCGTGCCACAGCCCGCCGAGGAGCATCGTCGTCATGAGGTTCGCGACGGTCCGGCCGTGCCCGAGACGGCTTCCGCCGAGGGGGATGTAGACGTAGTCACGCAGCCAGCTTGACAGGGACACATGCCACCGTCGCCAGTGCTCGGTGATGTTCGTCGCGAAATAGGGCTGCTGGAAGTTCTCCATCAGCTCGATGCCGAAGAGGCGGCTCACGCCGCGGGCGATATCGCTATAGCCGGAGAAGTCGCAGTAGATCTGGATCGTGAAGAGGTAGGCCCCGCGGAGCAGCACGGCCGACGAGGCCGTGTCCGGCGAGGCGAAGACCGCGTCCACGGTCCCGGCGACCGAATCCGCCAGCACGAGCTTCTTGAAGAGACCGAGCAGGATGAGGACCGACCCGGTCGAGACGTGGTCGGCCGTCACACGTCGTTCGGATTGCAGCTGCGGGAGCAATCGCGTCGCCCGTTCGATCGGCCCGGCCACGAGCTGCGGGAAGTACGCCACGAAGAGCCCGAACGTCAGCGGGTCCCGTGTCGCGCGGAGGTTGCCGCGGTAGACGTCGATGGTGTAGCTCATCGTCTGGAAGGTGTAGAAGCTGATGCCGACCGGCAGCACGAAGTCGAGTGTGACGGTCGTCGCCTGCAGACCTAGCGTCGCCAGCAGCCTTGCGAAGGAATCCGCGAAGAAGTCGAAGTACTTGAAGAAGCCGAGCGCCCCCAGATTCACGCCGAGGCTGAGCAGCAGCCACGCCTGGCGCGCTGCCGCGCGACGCGAGCGCTCGATGCCCAGGCCGGCCGCAAAATCCACGAGCGTCGACAGCAGGATCAGACCGAGGAATCGCCAATCCCACCAGCCATAGAACACGTACGATGCGACGAGAAGCCAGGCGTTCTGTCGGCGCGGCGACAGCGCGTAGTATCCCACCAGCACGAGCGGGAGGAAGATCGCAAAGGCGTACGAGTTGAACAGCACGCGAACGTCGCTCCGATGACGCGTCACGACTCGGGCCAATGCCCGATGGACCAAACCGGATGTGATGCTCCCCCGAGGTTGCGCCGGTGCCCGGCAGGGCAAACGCCCACCGCGAGAGCACCGGTCCCGCTGTCGGGCGCGGGACACTCCGTGTATCGTCCCGTCCGCGGGATTCCCCAAGCTCCCCTGCCAGTATTGCCAACGCCGGTTTCTAGGGCCGATATTCCGCGCCCTCCTCGGTGAGCGAGCGGCGCAGATGTCGGGTTGCCCGGCCTTCGGGTCCGATAGGGGCCCGTGCTGCGGAGGTGGCGGGCACGGTGTGCAGTGGGGGAAGGAAGCTCTACGGGTGGGACGTTGCCGATGCGGAAGAGGTTCGCGGACGTGTGACGCGGCAACGATCGCCTCACACGAAGATTCTGCTTCTCGTAGCGCCCGACGCGCGACGGCGTTCCGGAGAGGTGGGGGCGTGCTTTCTCGGAACGTGTCGGGGTCTTGGTTGGATCCCTTCCTGTCGGTGCCCGTACGGCCACGAAATGTGGGGCCGACTATGTCGTACGCCTTCGACGACGAGCCGATGCAAGACCAGCCACTCTAGCGTTCCCTGATTCGGCGGCGTGTCGGGATGCGATCCCTGCGCCGCAAGGACACCGACACAGGAGGCAGTGCAGCCATGTCCAGGTTCCGCGGATTCCGTCTCGTTTGGTGGCCGGTTCTCTTGCTTCTGGTTTCGGGTTGCTCCACGGGCTGGTCCGCTTTGCTGGGCGGAACAGGCCCGACCGACGTGCAAGGGGCGACCGAAGGCTCGCTCGACGTCGAGTCCAATGATTCGGTCGATGAGGCGGTGACGATCACGTACGATTCCGACGGGAACGTGCCGTCCTGGTCCGGTCGAATCAGCACGGCGAGCGATATCGATGTCTACGATCTCGGCGCGGTCCAGCCGGGGGACGGGATCACGGTGTCGGCCAAGCCGATCAACGGCGCGCAGACCTATCTGCTCCTCGGGCTATTTGACGACAACGTGGACCTCGTCGACTACGACCCGGACGATGCGGACTTGGCGACCGGAGAGCTGGCCGTCCAGCACATCGTCCGGCATGCCAGCGAGCATTACTACCTCGGCCTGGCCGCCTATGGCGAGGAGGGGTATCCCGCGCAGCCCGGCGACTACCAGGTGACACTGTCGGTGACGCGCGGCGGCAGCGTGCCCGCGCCGCAGAACCAAACGGTTCTTCTCGACTTTGACGGGGGCACGATCGACATGCCGTTGGACGGGACTTTCACGATGGGGGCGTTCGATGCGAGCCGCGTGAGCGACCAACTCGTCGGGCAGGACGCTCTCGTCAAGCAGGGTATAAAGGATTACATGGAAGACGTGTACGACGGCTACGACATCGACTTCTACTCTACCGAGGATCCCATGTTGCCGAGCGGCGACTATTCCACCGTGCTCTTCGGTACGGGCTACGCGGATGCGGGCTTCTTTGGCCTGTCGGAGACGCTCGACCACTACAACCAGATTCACACGGACAACGCCGTCATCGTGACGGAGGTTTGGTCCGACGCCTTTGAGGGGATTACGACCACGGTGGACCAGCTCATCACAAGCCTGGGCAATGTGGCCGCCCACGAGCTGGGTCACATGCTCGGCCTGGTGCATGTGTTCGACGTGTTGGACATCATGGACAACATGGGCGGCTCGGACGCGTTGCTGGCCGAGCAGTCGATCGCCCGCAGCAAGCTCGACACGGACCAGATGTTTCCGTTCGGCTGGCAGAACGCGCCGGTCCTATTGACCGAGACGTTGGGGACGCCGTAGCGGGACAAGGGGCAAACGGCCGCACGGCGTTCTCACGTCGTGTAGTCGGCGTTGATGGCGATGTAGTCCTTGGTCAGGTCGCAAGTGAGCACGCGATCGCTGGCCTTGCCGGCCTTGAGCTGGATGAGGACCGGCACGTGCTTGGCCTGCATCGCGCGGCTGATCGTGCCGAGGTCGGCCGCATCCACGGGTCGGCCGCGTCGAAAGACCGTCTCCCCGCAGATCCGCACGACGACGCGATCGGGCTGGAATCTCGCGCGGGTCGTGCCGATGGCTTGGATGATGCGGCCCCAGTTCGGGTCGCCGCCGTGGACGGCCGTGCGGAAGAGCGGACTGACGGCCACGGTTCGGGCAACCTCATGCGCGTCGGCAGCGGTGGCGGCACCGTGCACGACGACCTCGATGACGCGGGTCGCCCCCTCGCCGTCGGCGGCGATGGCGTAGGCCAGCTCTCCGCACACCTCCGCAAGCGTCGTCGCGAACTTCCGATACGGCGATGAGACCGTGCTGCGGATCGGGGCGTTGCCCGCCGACCCGTTCGCCAGCAGATAGACCGTATCGCTCGTCGACTCGCATTCGTCCACGGTCACGCGATTGAAGCTCTCATCGACGGCCTTGCGCAGCGCCCCCCGGAGGGCCGACGGACTGATCCGCGCATCCGTGCCGATAAAGGCCAGCATCGTCGCCATGTTCGGCGCGATCATTCCGCTGCCCTTGCAGCAGCCGGCGACGACCACTTCCTTGCCGCGGATCTTGACGCGCCGGAAGGCCTGCTTCGGCGTGGTGTCGGTGGTCAGGATGGCGCGGGCGAACGCCTGTCCCGCCTTTCGCGTATCGGCCAAAGCATCCACGGCGTCATCGATGCCGGCGCAGAGCTTGTCCATCGGGAGGAATCGACCGATCACGCCCGTGCTGGCGGGCAGGATTTGCGTGGGCTCACAGCCGATGTGATCGGCCAGCCTGGCGCACATGGCTTCGGCGTCCCGAATGCCTCGCTTGCCCGTCGCGACGTTCGAGCAGCCGCTGTTGACGACCACGCCGCGGAGCGGGCCCTTCCCGACGTGCTTTCGGCCGACGACCACAGGCGCGCCGCAGAAGCGATTCGAGGTGAACACGGCCGCGGCCGCGCACGGCGTGTCGCTGACGATCACGCCGACGTCGAGCGCGCCGCTCGGCTTGATGCCCGCCGCGGCGGATCCGACGTGAAACCCCGCTGCCGTCAGCGTCCTGTTCTCGGCCATGGTGCTCGCTCCGGGGACTACAGCAGGCCCGTGGTTTCCTCGATATCGAAGATGATGTTCATGTTCTGGATGGCCTGGCCGGCCGCGCCTTTGGTGAGGTTGTCGAGCGCGCTGAAGGCGAGCACCTTTCCCTTGGCCGTCGTGGCGTAGACGTCGCAGTAGTTCGTGCCGGCGATGGCGGCGATCTTCGGCGGCTCCCCCGTCAGGCGGACGAAGACCTCGTCCTTGTAGGTCTCGTGGTAGAGCTCGTCCAGCTCCTTCTGCGAGATCTCACGTGTCGGATTGGCGTAGCAGCTGGCCAGCATCCCCCGCGTGAAGGAGGCCACGTGCGGTTGGAACAGCGCCGTCACCGGCTTGCCCGCCACGTCGGTCAGGATCTGCTCGATCTCCGGCATGTGCCGGTGCGTGCCCACGCCGTAGGCGAAGTAGTTCTCGTTCATCTCGGGGTAGTGGAAGGCGAGACCGGGCTTACGCCCCGCGCCGGACGCGCCGCTGACGGTGTTGACCACGATGTCGTCCAGCTCGATGAGCCCCTCGCGAACGAGCGGGGCGAGACCGAGGGCGGCGCATGTCGGGTAGCAGCCGGGGTTGGCGATCAGGTCCTTGCCCGGGATGGTCTCGCGAAACAGCTCCGGCAGGCCGAACGCCGCGCGTGGGATGTTGTCCGGGTCCGTATGCTCGACCTTGTAGAACTCCTCGTAGACGGCCACGTCGCGGAGCCGGTAGTCCGCGGAAAAGTCCACGACCTTCAGCCCGGCGTCGAGCAACTTGGGGGCGAATCCCATCGAGACCTTGTGCGGCAGACAGCAGAGGACGACGTCGGCCACGTCGGCGCACTTGTCGATCTCCAACGGCACGACGTCGAGCGGCACGCGGTCGCGAAGCTGCGGAAAGATCTTTGCCATGGGGCCGCACTCCTCCGGCAGGGCGGTCAAGTAGGTCGGCTCGGCTTGCCCGTGACGCAGGAGAATGGCCAACGACTCGCTGGCCGTGTAGCCGGTCGCTCCGATGATGGCAACGCGTATCATCTCACTCGCTCCAACAAAGAAACCGGCCTCGCCACTGCGGAAGCGACGAGGCCGATGATCCAATCTGTGCTGACGCTCAACGCACTCCGATGGCCGTTACCGCTTCGAGAACTGGAAGCGACGTCGGGCCCCACGCTGCCCGTACTTCTTTCGCTCGACCATGCGGCTGTCTCGCGTGAGGTAGCCGCCGTCGCGGAGCGTATGCTCCAGCGTGGGGTCGGCCTCGCGGAGGGCCCGAGCCACGCCGAGGACGATGGCGCCGGCCTGCCCGGAGGGTCCGCCCCCTTGGACGTTGGCGTATACGTCGAACTTCTTGAGGGTTCCCGTGGCCTGCAGGGGGGCCACGACGTCCTTGCGATCCCGCTCCTCCGGGAAGTACTGATCGATCTCACGCTTGTTGATGAGGAAGGTGCCTTCGCCCGGCCTGACCCGTACCCGTGCCACGGACGTCTTGCGTCGGCCGGTGCCCCAGTAGAAGCCGTGCTTCATCTCGCCGGACTTGGGCGCCGGCGCCTCGGCCGTCGCCGCGGCGGCGTCGGCGTCGCCTGCGCCGGAGACCGCGTCAATGATGGTCGGTTCGAGCTGCGGCGTAGATTCGGTGGGTTGATCGCTCACGGATTCGTGCCTCCCGACAGGGCTACTTCGTCTTGATCTCCAGTGGCTTCGGCTGCTGCGCGGCGTGGGGATGCCGATCGCCGGCGTAGACCTTGAGCTTGCCGAACATCTTCCGCCCCAACCGGTTCTTGGGCAGCATCCTCCGGACGGCCAGCTCCACGACCCGCGTCGGATGCTTGGCGAAGAACTCCGCCATCGGCATGGTCTTGTGGCCACCGGGATATCGCGTATACCAATCGTAGATTTTTTGCTGCATCTTGCGGCCGGTCACGCGAACCTTGTCGGCGTTGATCACCACCACGAAATCGCCCGTATCGACATGGGGCGTGTAGGTCGGCTTGTGCTTGCCCATCAGGACGGTCGCCAGCTGCGTGGCCATCCGCCCCAACGTCTTGTCGGTGGCGTCGACAAGGAACCATTCCGGCTCGTGCGTCTCGCGGCGAGCCAACGTCGTCTTCTGTGCGGTTGCTGTAGGCATCGTCTCTTCTCGCTACGGTTAAGAACCCTATAGCATAACGACTTGCCCCGCCGGGTCAAGCCTGTGGGCGGTCGTTTTTGGCCCGGTCTCGCTGTCGAATAGGGGGGCGGTCGGATCGAGACCCCGTGGGTGCATCTCGATTTCGGTTGCACGAGCGTCCCCGTGCAGACGCTGCGCATCCCTTGCCCGAGCCGCGAGATTCATCTCGCGCGGTCCATCTCCGCGCAGCATGAATGCGGCGGCTCGGGCGGATCGCGCCATAGACGGCATCCCTGCAACGATCCGTTTGATGCACCCAGACCCCGTCGCCGGAGGCAGGGGGTCCTTGATTCGCGGCGGGCTTCGCGGGATAGTCTTGACCCGGGTCAGCGGATGTTTCCCCACGTATACGAGGAGCCTCAACGTGTCGACGGAACAGCTCTACACACAGCGACTCAACCGGTACGTCACGGCGATGCACAACGAGAAGCCCGACCGGGTTCCCGTGCGTCCGTTCGCGGCGGAGTTCATCACCAACTACGCCGGCTACACGTGCCAGGAGGTCACGCACGACTACACGAAGGCCTTCGACGCGACGCTCCGGTGCGCCGCCGAGTTCGATTGGGACGCGACGGTACCGAACATGGTCTACGTGTGGTCGGGGCTGACCGAGGCGCTCGGACTGAAGTACTACGGCGTGCCGGGCATCCACGTCCCGGCCGACACGGGGTTCCAGTACCGCGAGCCGCCGGAGGAGCAGGCCTTCATGCGGCCGGACGAATACGACGCCCTCATCGAGGATCCGACGGGCTTCCTCTACAACGTGTGGCTCCCGCGGGTGATCGAGGACGTCGTCCCGATCGGTGAGCCCAGCACCTACCGGAACAACCTCTCTTTCGTCCGGGGCGCGATGGCGATGCTCAAGTACTTTACCGACTTCGGCCCGGCGATCGGCCGGTTGCGGGACGAGACGGGTACGGTCAGCGCGATCGCGGGAATCTTCAAGGCGCCGTTCGACATCATCGCCGACAAGCTGCGGGGCTATATCGGCCTGACGATGGACATGTTCGAGCGGCCGGAGAAGGTGCTGGCCGCCTGCGAGGCCCTCATGCCGCATCTGCTCAACGTCGCGCTGGCGACGTCCGACCCCGAGAAGAAGGTCCCCATCGGCTTCTGGATGCATCGCGGGTGCGTTCCGTTCGTTACGGCCGAGCAGTTCGAGACGCACTACTGGCCGACACTCAAACCCATCATCGAGGAGATCTGGCGAAACGGCGTGCAGACCCTCTTCTACGCCGAGGGGAACTGGGACCACCACCTGGACCGTTTCGCCGAGTTGCCGGATCGGAGCATCGTCTACCACGTGGACCAGGGGAACATCTTTCTTGCGCATGAGAAGCTCGGGCACAAGTTCTGCCTCAGCGGCGGCGTCCCGAACTTCCTGCTGGGCTATCGGTCGCCGGAGGAAGTACGCGACTGCGTCAAGAAGATCATCCAAGGCGTGGGCAGGGACGGCGGGTATATCGTCGACGCCAGCGCGATCATGCAGAACGACAGCAAGGTGGAGAACGTCCGCGCGATGACCGAGGCCGCCCGGGAGTTCGGCGTGTATTCCGACGGCACCTCGAAGCCGGCGGAGGGCTTTCAACGCGGGCCGGAGCGCGAGCCGGGGCCGACCTATGGCATGGCCAATCAGCCTGCGCCGAAGGTCCCGCCCGGGGTCTGCGTTCCGTGGGAGCAGAAGGCCAAGGACCTGCCGCAGATCACCGGCGATGCGGATCTGGTGCGGCGCGTCTGGGAAGAGACCGATGCCATGGCCAACATGTTTGTCTGGCAGTGTCTGGTGTCGTTCTAGACCAGCGCCGGTTCGGCCTGTCCGGCGTTGGATCCGGCGTACCTGGCGAGCAGCTCGTCGATCAGTGCCACCAGTTCGGTCATCTGCGGCTTGGTGATGGCGGCGTCGGCGCCGACGGCCTCGCACTTCTTCAGGTTCGTATCGCTGACGAGCGAGCTGAATACGATCACGGGCAGCCGTTTGAGCTCCGGGTGCTCCTTGATGCGTTTGCACAGGTGCAGGCCGTCCATCTGCGGCATCTCGATGTCGGTGACGATGATCGTGAACGGTTCGGCCCCGGTTTCGAGCGAGGTCTGTGCGGCCTCCCAGGCCTGCAGGCCGTCTTGCGTGTCGACCACCGCTCCGTAGCCCGCCTGGCGCAGCGCGGACGTGATGGCGTTACGGATCGTAGGCGAATCCTCCGCCAGGAGGATGCGCTCCTCCCCGCGGGAGCGCGGGGTCGGGGTATCGTCATCGAGCGGATCGGCCGCTTGCGTCTCCTCTTGTGGGATCTCCGCGCCCTTGAATCCCTCCGTCTCGTCGCTGATGTCGAAGGCGATCTTCTCGAAGTCGACCATGAGAACCAGCCCGCCGTCGAGATCGCACACGGACGTAATGACCGAGTCGGCGTACTTCTGCAACGTGGGCACGGACCGCACCGCGTTCCAGCTGATCCGGAAGATCCGTTCCACCCCGTCGACGAGGAAGCCGATCTGCCGATTGTTGAACTCCATCAGGATGACGGTGCGTTGCTCCGCCTGAGAAGGCACGCCCGGCTGGAAGTACAGCTGCAAGTCGACGAGGGGGATGACGGTGTTGCGGAGGTTGAACACGCCCACCACGGACGGGTTCGTCATCGGGATCTCAACGACCTCGACGTGGGCAAGGACCTCCCGGACCTTCGCGACGTTCACACCGTATCGCGTCGGTCCGAGGGAGAAGACGAGCACCTCCAACTCATTGGTGCCGGATTCGAGCAGGATCTCCTGCTTTTCAGTTTGGGCGCTCACGTAGGGCCTCCTAGTCAGAGCGTGCCGGTCGGGACGACGAGAAGTCAGATTACCCTATCGACGAAAGCGTAGGCTCGGATTAGTGCGACGCGTGGTGGGGGTACCCTCGGCAACCGCCGGGCGCCTCCCGGAGAGTGAACAAGGGATGTCCCTTGCTTGTCCGGGGGAAGGGAGACTCAAGCGGCGCGGTTGTTCATGCGGAGAATATGCCCGGAAATCCACGGAAACGGCGGAGCTTCGTCGCGGGTTATCGGTCGGAAATCTCGCCCGGCGTCCCACGAGGTGCGTTGGCGAACGTAGGGCAAGATTTCACAGGACACGTCGCGTGTCCGGCGATCGAACGTCCCATATCCACGCCGAGCGTACAGGAAGTTCCGCGAGGGGGAGTTCGGTGGTCCGGCGGACGCTGCCTTGTGATCGGATACCGATCGGCGCATAGTGGTGTTTCGACCGCGGAGAGATCTTCCATGAACCGACCAGCCAGGGGAATCGTCATGAGCCGACGTGAGTTCGTCGTAGGGGCTTCGGCCGCCGCCGTGGGGGCACGCACCGCCAAAGGCGCCAAGGGACACGGGAATCCGGAGGCGCCGCTCCGTGTGGCCCAGATCGGCTGTCAGGGGCACTGCGGCGACGCGCTCCAGGGCATCCCCGATCTGCCGAATTGTGAGCTCGTGGCCTTCGCACGATCGTGGTCGGAAGAATCCTACAAGAAGCTCGAGCGCGCACCGGCCTGGACGAAACGGACGCGCGTGTACGACGACTACCGCAAGATGCTCGACGAGGTCAAACCGGATCTGGTGGCCGTCTTCGCGCCCTACGCGCGGAACGGAGAGGTCAATCTCGAGGCCGCCCGCCGCGGATGCCACGTCTTCAGCGAGAAGCCCATCGCCGCGTCGATGGCGGATCTCAACGCCCTTCGCAAGGCCCGCGACCGGCAGAAGGTCCGCGTGACCGCGATGCTGCCGATGCGCACGTTCCCCCCGTTCGCCGCGGCCGGACAGGCCGTCAGGGAGGGGCAGATCGGCGAGCCGATCCTGGTCTCCGCCCAGAAATCCTATCGCTTCGGTACGCGTCGGCCATGGTACTACAAGGAGCGCGAGGACTACGGCGGGTCGATCTTGTGGGTGGCCATCCACGCCATCGACTTCATCCAGGCGGTGAGCGGGTTGGACTACGCCTCCGTGACGGCGCGGCATGCGGTGAAGGGCCACCCCGCCTATCCCGAGTGCGAGGACATCGGCGCGCTCCTCTTCGAGATGGACAACGGCGGGCAGGCGACGCTGACATTCGACTACTTCCGCCCGGCCAAGGCGCCCAGCCACGGCGACGACCGCCTGCGGATCGTCGGCACGAAGGGCATCGTGGAGATTCGTGCCAATGCCGAGCAGTTCTGCGAGCTGACGACCCACGCGGAGCCGCCCAGGCAGCTTCCGCTCGCCAAGGGGCACACCAACCTGTTCGTCGACTTCGTCCATTCGATCCGCAAGGGAACGCCCCATGTCTTGCCCCCGGAGGACCCGTTCCGCGCGACGGAAGTCGCCATCAAGGCCCGGGAGTCCGCCGACAAGAAGACGACCGTCAAGCTGTAGCCGACCCCTTCGGCCGGACGGGGTGCGTGGAGTCGTTCCCCCGCTGGGTATATGGCCGCGAACACGGAGAGCGGCGCGCACGTCGAGGCGGGATGCATTGGCCGTCGAGAAGTCCGTCGCCGTCGAACAGCGAAGGTTCAGAGCGGGAAGCGCGGCTTGATGTGATCCCGCCTGTCACGGTTCCGCCGGATGTCGCGCGGCGAAGCCACCGGGAAGCGAAAGCCCAGGGCGGCCGTCGCGATCAAGCCGACCAGTCCCGTCCCGCAGGCCACCCACGCATAGGCCACCTCGCCCCGAACGAAATGCACGATCAACGCGACCGTCGCGGCGAGCAGGCACCCGATAGAGAACGTGCACTTGATGATCGTCCAGACCGGCGGGGGCAGAAAGCGGATCTGGCGAGGCCGGGCCAGGCACTTCCGGCAGACCATGACGCCGTCGATTCGCGGCACGAGGGCCTTGGGCTCGCCGCACTCGGGGCAGGTGCCGTAATCCAGGTTCTGCTCGGCCGCCTCCCGCGCCTTGAGGATCGCGCGATAGGCCTCGCAGACGAGGGCGAACTTCTGGGATCGTTCCGGGTCGTCGCTCTTGCGGTCCGGATGATAGGCCAGCGCCAATTGGCGGTACCGCCTTCGGATCTCGTCGGGCGATGCATCCGGCGGCAGGTCAAACAGGCGGAATGGATCCCGATCGCCAAGGAACATGTGCTAATCGTCACACGAACACGGTCGGCCCGCGCCCAAGCTGCTTACAGCAAAGATCGAGCACTGTGGCACGGCCGCCTCCAGGCTTCGCTACGCTTCGCCGTGACA
>CAZKCX010000041.1:0-19156 GCA_964550865.1 uncultured Planctomycetales bacterium | reverse complement strand
AGATGATCTCCGACGAGGACTACCGGCCGTACTTCGATCACTTCGACCCGGACCTCTATGACCCGAAGGCATGGGCGAAAGAGGCCCGCAGCGCCGGCATGAAGTACTTCGTCGTCACGAGCAAGCACCACGACGGCTTCTGCCTGTGGGACTCGGACCTTACCGACTACAAAGCCACGAACACGCCGGCCCAGCGCGACCTGCTCGCGCCGATGGTCGAGGCCTTTCGCGACGAAGGCATGAAGGTCGGCTTTTACCACTCCGTGATCGACTGGCATCATCCCGAGTTCCCCGTCGACGGCCTGCACCCGATGCGCGAGGACAAGGCCTACCGCGAGGCCGGCAAGAACCGCGACATCCGCAAGTACGCGGAGTACCTCCACGGCCAGACGCGCGAGCTGCTCACCCGCTTCGGCAAGATCGACATCATGTGGTTCGACTTCAGCTACTCGGACATGGACTGGGGCTGGAGCCGGGGCAAGGGCAAGGACGAGTGGCAATCCGAGAAGCTCATGGAGATGGTCCGTGAGCTCCAGCCGGGCATCATCGTCAACGACCGCCTCGAAATCGGCGGCGACATCAAGACGCCCGAGCAGTATCAGCCCGCGGGCCGGCTCGAGGTCGACGGCAGGCCGGTCGTATGGGAGGCCTGCCAGACGCTGAACGGATCGTGGGGCTACGACCGGGACAACCTCGACTGGAAGCCGACCGACATGCTGATTCGCATGCTCATCGATTCGGTCAGCAAGGGCGGGAACATGCTGCTGAACGTCGGACCGACCGGCCGCGGCGAGTTCGACCCGAAGGCCATCAACCGGCTTCGGGCCATCGGCGAATGGATGCGACTCCACGGTCGCAGCATCTATGACTGCACGGCCTCCGACTACACGCCGCCGCCCGACTGCCGCTACACGCAGAACAACAACCGGCTCTACCTCCACCTGTTCGCGTGGCCGTTCGGGCATGTGCACCTGCCGGGGCTGGCCGGTCAGGTCGAGTATGCCCAACTCCTTCATGACGGCAGCGAGATCAAGCGGATCGAGATCGACCCGCATCAGCAGGCGCAGAACACGACGATGAGCGGGATGGAGGGCGCGCTGACGCTGCAGCTGCCCGTGCAGAAGCCCGACGTGGTCGTCCCGGTGGTCGAGCTGTTTTTGAGATGAAGGACCGTCGCGTGGCGGGGGGGCTTTCGAGACGGGCCGAAGTCGGTCTCATTCTCGGGTTCTTTTTCAGGAAGACCGGCGATCACCATGTGCGTTGGCGTGACGGCTGTGTTCCGAACCTTCTGGGGTGAGCTCTTGCCGAACCGGGCCGTCTTCGGCTCGCTCGGTTGCTTATGACGACGGACAGTGACCGGCCTGAGGACAGGCCGGCTCTGAAGGAGGGAGGTTCCGCGCGATCCGCGTCGGTCGCGCGTGAATTTCGACTTGAACTATCCGCATGTGGTTGCTAGGGTTACCAAGCAACGATAGGACGGATCCTGTGTCGACCGTCGCGCTTTCACAAAGCTTCGGCTGGATGACGATGGTTCGAGAAACGGATTTCCCCAAGGCATCCCCGGCCACGAGCCGGGGTGCTGCGCGCGTGGACTTGCCATGATTCGAACGCCCGATCTGCCGGTGAGACTCCCCTTTCTGGTCCTGCTCCTCGTGATCGCCACGACGGCCTCGGGGCAAGAAGCCTCGACGGTCGACATCAACGAGCTGCGGAGGCAGGACTTCCTCGACACCCAGAAGCGTCAGCAACTCAAGGAGTGGATCGCCCAACAGGCACAGCGACTCACGGATGAAGAGCTACTCATCGAGGACAAGCGCGCCATTCGCACGCTCTTCCGTGACGTGGTTCGAAAGGAGCCCGTCCCCAACGAGTACTTCAAGCGGCGATTCGCCGAAGCCATGGTCGAGGTCTTCGCCGAACCCCTTCGCGGGGGCGAGCCGGCAGGCGCCTTGATGATGGCCATGATCCTGTACGATCTGAACGATATCCTCCCCACGACGAGTCTCGATAGGAAGGGCGTTCTCAACGGGCTCTTCCACCCCTTACCGGCCGTCAAGTACTGGACGGCCAAGGTCGTACGCGCCATGCATCGCCGCATCCCCGATCTGCCGGAGGCCTCGAGGAAGGAGCTGCTGGCGACCTTGCAGGCGGCGGGCGTCGAGGAGAACAACGGGGAAGCCCTTCGCGCGATCTACCAAGCCCTCGATTTCAGCGCGACCGTCGGGAAGGTCCCGTTCTCCGACGCGCTGACGAAGACCCTGGTCGACATCTTGAAGGTCCGCGGCGAGCGATACGCCACCGGGGCCATCCCCGTATCCGAGGGCGACGTCGCCGCGCTGGAGGCGATGGCCAAGTTGTCCGGGCCGATGTCCGAGGGAGCCGAGGCGAAGCTCCGCACCGACTACCTCACCGCCCTCGGCAGGATGATGGGCCGAATCGTGGACGAATACGTCAACCTGTTGCAGGCGGATAAGCAGACCCAAGAACGGGCCCAGCCCAAGATCCACAGCATGCTGGTCCTTACGCGAGCGATCGAGCGGGAGTTTCGCCGCTTCGCCGAAGGCGAGGGGGCTTCGTCCAGTGGGCTCCCCAACGTCTTCGCCAAGATGGAAAGCGGCGATACGGATCTCCTCTTGCTCGCTCGAAATCAATGGATCGGCTGGCCGTCGGCCCCTCCCGGCGTGCTTAGCAAGAAGCCCTTCAACGTGCCCGTGGCCGCCGGATATCCCGAGCTGCAAGAACGCGGTCGGCAAACGTCCACCGCACCGACGCAGCCGACCGCAAGCCCATCCGGGTCGTGAACCGTCGCGCCGGCCACGCCATGCACCCTTCGCCGTCGCCTGGGTTGCATGCGTGATGTGTAGGTAGTATCTCTTCGCACGTGATTCGCTTCTTCCTGCTGACCATTCTGATCGTTGCCGGTCTGCTGCTCGCCGCCCTGGCGTGGTCGACCACGGAACGCCCGGCCGACTTCACGTACGTCAACGCGCAGGAGCCTCGAACGCTCGACCCCGCCCTGATCAGCTGGACCGACGAGTTCCGGCTCGGGCGCGCGCTCTTCGAGGGCCTCACCCGCCTGAACGACGAGACCTTCGCCCCCGAGCCCGGCGTCGCCGAGCGGTGGGACATCAGCAAGGATCGAAAGACGTATACCTTCCACCTTCGGCCCGACGCACGGTGGAGCAACGGCGATCCGGTCGTCGCCGACGACTTCCTCTTTGCATGGCGGCGCGTGCTCACGCCCGCTGTCGCCAGCGAATACTTCTATCAGCTCTACCCGATCCGCAACGCGCAACGGTATTACGAATCCCGCGCGGATCGAGACAACAGCAACGACCTTTCGTTCCATGAGGTCGGCGCCCGCGCCGTCGATGACCGCACCTTGCAGGTCGAGTTGGCGTACCCGTGTCCCTACTTCCTCCGGCTGGCCGCGTTTCTGACGCTCGCGCCGGTGCATCGACCGACGATCGAGCGGTGGGCCTTCCGCGACGGCAAGGTCCTGCCGGACAGCCATCGCTGGACGCGCCCCGGGAACATCGTCTGCAACGGGGCGTTCACGATCGAACGGTGGGAGTTCAAGCGGCGAATCCGCCTTCGGACGAACCCGCACTACTGGGATTCGGCGAATACCTACGTGGACACGATCGACGCCCTGCCGATCGAGGACGTGAATACCGCGCTCCTCGTCTACGAGACCGGCGCGGTCGACCTGATCAGCACCGTCAGCTCCGTGGCGGCCCGCGTCCTGTACGAGCGCAAGCGATCGGGCGATCGACCGGACTTCCACACCTGCCGCTACTTCGCGACGTACTTCTACCGATTCAATTGCAGGCGGCCACCGCTGGATGACCTTCGCGTCCGCCAGGCGCTCTCGCTGACGATCGATCGAAAGGCCATCTGCGAGCACATCCTCGGCTACGGTCAGCGGCCGGCGTTCTGCTACGTCCCGGCCGGCAGCGTCGACGAGATGATCCAAAAGGGCCCGGACGGCCAGGAATACCGCTATGAGCCCGCGGAGGGCATCGGGCACGATCTGTCATGGGACGAACGCGTCGCCCTGGCGCGGGAGCGCCTGGCAGAGGCGGGCTTTCCTAAGGGCCAGGGCCTGCGCCCGCTCGAGCTGCTCTACAACCGCATCGAGGCGCATCACCTGATCGCACAGGCCATCGCCAACCGGTGGCAGGAGACGCTCGGCATCCAAGTCGATCTCAAGCAGCTCGAGCGAAACGTCTTCAGCCCGCGGGTGGAATCGCTGGACTACGACATCGCCCGCGGCGGCTGGATCGGCGACTACCTCGACCCGATGACGTTCCTCGACATGTACGTCACGGACGGCGGCCATAACCAGACGGGCTTCAGCCACCCCAAGTACGACCGGCTCATCCGCGAGTCCACCGGCGAGCCGCATCCGGGCAAGCGCTTCGAGATCCTCCATCGCGCGGAAGAGCTTCTCGTCGGCGAGCAGCTGCCCATCGCGCCGATCTACGAGTACGTCGGGTACTTCCTCCTAAACCCGGCGTTCGCGAACATCCGGCCGGACAGCCAGCTCACGCTTCTGGTCCATCGCGTGAGGCCACGAACGGTGGCGGGGGGGGCCCGATGACCACGTATGCCCTGCAGCGCCTGCTCCAGGTTCCGCTCGTGCTCTTTGCGGTCTATGCCATCAGCGTGCTGATGGTCGCGATCACGCCGGGGGACCCGCTGGCGACGGGCGAGCGGGAGCTGACGCCCGAGGCACGCCGCGCCAAGGAGATCAAGTACAACTACGATGAGCCGGCGCTAAAGCGTTACTTCTACACCTGGCCTATCGAACGATTGCTCATTCAACGGAATCTCCCCGCGCACCGCTACGAGGATTGGACCGTGCCGGAGATCCTGGCCGCGTCGCTGCCGGTCTCGCTCCAGCTCGGGTTGTTCGCGTTCTGTCTCGCGCTGACGGGCGGCACGGTGGTGGGCATCGTCTCGGCCGCACGGCGGAACACCTGGCTCGACTACGCCTCCGTCGCACTGGCGATGGTCGGCGTCTCGCTGCCGCCGTTCGTGATCGGGGCGGCGCTGCTGTTCGTGTTCTCGTTGTGGCTGGGCGTATTGCCCGTCGGCGGCTGGGGCCAGGTGCGGCAGGTCGTCTTGCCGGCCGTCACGCTGTCGCTTCCGTTCATGGCCTACATCGCGCGGCTGACGCGGGCGGGCATGCTCGACGTCATCGATCAGGACTACATCCGCACCGCCCGCGCCAAGGGCGTCAGTCGCTCTCGGGTGCTCCTGGCCCACGCGTTCAAGAACGCGTTTCTCCCGGTGCTGAGCTACCTCGGCCCGGCGGCGGCGGCCATCCTGACGGGCTCGTTCGTCGTGGAGAAGATCTTCACCGTCCCCGGCATGGGCACGCACATCGTCGAATCGGTCAGCAATCGCGATCAGACGGTGGTCCTGGCGACCGTGCTCGTGTACTCGGCGTTCCTGGTTCTGTTCAACCTGCTCGTGGATATTGCGTACGGGTTCATCGATCCCAGGATACGCCTTGGAGATGAGTGACAGCAGGGACCCGGGACCCGGGACCAGGGACCAGCCAGGGAAGAAAGGGTCTAGGGTTTAGGGTTTCGGGTCTGGGGAACAGCGACAGCAGGGTCTAGGGTCTAGGGTTAAGCAAGAGTAGCAGCGGGATCTTGAGGATGGAAAGCCGTAGGTGCGGGGTTTCGCGTGAGAACGAGGAGCCCGTTGGCTGAACCTTGGAAGCAAGCGGTATGGCGCTGAAGTCTTACCGAGAGCTGGTCGTCTGGCAGAAGGCAATGGATCTGGTGGTCGCGGTCTATCAGTTGAGCGCCTCTCTGCCTTCCGGCGAGAAGTATGGCCTCACCAGCCAAATGCAGAGGGCGGCTGTCTCTGTCCCAGCGAACATCGCTGAGGGCTACGGCAGAGTGCATCGGGGAGACTATCTTCGACACCTATCCATTGCTCGTGGATCGCTCGCCGAACTAGAAACGCACGTTGCCATTGCGGTTCGTCTTGAGTTCCTCGGTAAGGACGCGGTTATGGAGGTGTGGGAACTGACGCAAGAGGTCGGCAAGCTCCTCGGCCAGTTGATCCGTTCGCTAGAACCCGATCGACGCGGCGCTGGTGAGACCCTAGACCCTAGACCCTAGACCCTCTCACACACAGAGGTGCGGGAACAGGCAGAAGTGGCAAACGAAGACCAAATGCACGAGCCAGTCGCAAATCTCCGCCTCCGTCGCTTTCGCCGTCACAAGCTGGGCGTGGCCGGTGGCGTGACGCTGGCCGTCATGCTCCTGGCGTGCTTCGCCTCGCTGCCGCTGACGGCCACGCGGTTCGACGACCAGGATCTGCAGAACAGCCTGGCCGCTCCGTCCTCAGCGAACCCGCTGGGCACGGACGAACTCGGGCGCGACATGCTGGTTCGCGTACTGTACGGTGGGGTGATCTCGATTTCGTTCGGGCTGCTGGCGGCGGGGCTCTCCGTGCTGATCGGCGTGACGTATGGGGCCATCAGCGCCTACGCCGGGGGGCGCGTGGACTCGGTCATGATGCGGCTCGTGGACATCCTCTACTCCCTGCCCTATATTCTGTTGGTGATGCTGTTCACGTTGTCGTTGCGACCATACTTCCAACGCGTCCTCAGCGTGCAGTGGGCGACCTTCTGGGTGTTGCTGTTGGCGATCGGCGGTGTCAGTTGGCTGACGATGGCCCGCGTCATTCGCGGCCAGGTGCTCTCGCTGAAGGCCCAACCCTTCGTGGAGGCCGCCCGGGCAATGGGCGTGCCGACCCGAGCGATCCTGTGGCGGCACATCCTGCCGAACCTCGTCGGGCCCATCGTCGTGTATGCGACGCTGACCGTGCCCCAGGCGATCTTGCAGGAGTCCTTCCTCAGCTTCCTGGGCATCGGCATCCAGGCCCCGCAGGCGACGTGGGGCTCGCTGGCCGCCGACGGCATCGCCGCGATCAATCCGCTGCACGTGCACTGGTGGATGGTCGTCTGGCCGTGCTGCCTGCTGGGGCTCACGCTGCTCGCCCTGAACTTCCTGGGCGACGGGCTCCGCGATGCGTTTGACCCGCGATCCTCGAGGTGACCTCATGAAGAAGCGATTCGTCTTTCTATCGATCCTTGTGCTGCTCACCGGGTGCCGGCGGGAATCCGCCGGACCGACTACCGCCGTTCCCGAAGGCGGGGACGGCAAGGTCCAGACCTATCAGGCGGTGCCCGAGAGCGCGTACCAGCCCGTGATCGGCAAACGGGGCGGCATGCTCATGCTCGCGACCTTCGGCCAGGGTCCCAAGAGCTTCAACCCTGTCACGGCCGGCGAGACCAGTACCACGATCTACACCGACCGCATCTTCGAAGGGTTGACGCGCTATAACGCGTGGACGTTTCAAGCCGAACCATTGCTCGCGGAGAGCTGGGGGCACGACGAGAGCGGTCTCGTATGGACCGTCAAGCTCCGGGAGGACGTGACGTGGAACGACGGCAAGCCCTTCACCGCGGACGACGTCGTCTTTACATACATGGACGTGATCTACAATCCCCAGATCACCTCCTCGACGCGCGACATCATCACCGTCGACGGCAAGCAGTGGAAGGTCGAGAAGGTCGATCCGCACACCGTCCGCTTCACGTTGCCCTCTCGGTTCGCCATCTTCGACAAGGTCATCGCCACCCAGATCATCCCCAAGCACAAATACGAGGCCTTGGTGAAGGCCGGCACGTTTGACTCGGCCATGGGGCTCGAGAGCAAGACCGAGGACATCGTCGGGACCGGCCCGTTCCTATTCGATAAGTACGAAACGGGCGTCAGCGTGACGCTGAAGCGGAACCCGCGCCACTGGCGGACGGACGCCGAGGGCAACGCCCTTCCCTACCTCGACGGCATCACCTGGCAGATCGTACAGAACTTCGATGCGATGATGCTGAAGTTCAAGCAGGGGGAAACCGATATCTACAGCCTCCGTGGGCAGGACTACCCGATTCTCAAGCCGCTTGAGGAGGAAGGCAAGTTCAAGATCTACGCGCTGGGGCCGAACTTCGGCTCGTCCTTCGTCGTGTTCAACCAGAACCCCGGCAAGAATCCCGAGAACAACACGCCCTACCTCCCGCCGTTCAAGCGGGCCTGGTTCGAGAAGACCGAGTTTCGACAGGCCGTCGCCTACGCGATCGACAAGGAAGGAATCATCGATACCGTCTTGAACGGGCTGGGCTATCCGCAACACGGACCCATGACCCACCGCGCGGGCTTCTTCTACAACGACAAGATCAAGAAGTACTCACAGGACCTCGAGAAGTCCAAGGCGCTGCTGAAAAAGATCGGCCTGACGGATCGCGACGGCGACGGCATCTTGGAGGACGCCTCGGGGCACAAGGTCGAGTTCACCATCTTGACCAACGCCGGCAACACGCTCCGCGAGAAGATCTCGGAGATCGTGCGGAAAGACCTCGAGCGCGTCGGCATGAAGGCCAACCTGCTCTTCATCGAGTTCAACTCGCTCGTGACCAAGTTGGACAAGACCTACGACTGGGAGGCCGTGCTCCTGGGCCTTACCGGCGGACCCGAGCCCCACTGGGGCGCGAACGTGTGGAAGTCTTCCGGCCGGATGCATATGTGGTATCCCAAGCAGCCCAAGCCCGCCACTGAATGGGAGGCGCGGATCGACGAGATCTTCGTCAAGGCGATCGAGGAGCTGGACCCGAAGAAGCGTAAGGTCCTGTACGACGAATGGCAGATGATCGTCAGCGAGCAGCAGCCGTATGTGTACACGGCCGCCTCGGAAGAGCTGACCGCCGTTCGCAAACGCCTGCGGAACGTCTTCGTCGCGCCCATCGGCGGGGCCCTCCACAACATCCACGAGATCTTCATCGAGGAGTAGGACCGCGCGCAACGGGCGGCGCCGATCGCCGTGCGCCGGTTTCCGCGTGCCACATGGAGCGTAAGATACGAGGTCATGACCAGCTTCATCATCCGGCGAGTTCTGATCAGTCTCCTGCTGCTGTGGGGCGCCAGCCTGATGGGCTTTGCCATCATGAAGGCCGCCCCGGGGGACTACTTCGACCGCCTGAAGATGGACACGCGCGTCAGCGAAGAGTACATCGAGCAGCTCCGCCAGCGCTATCGCTTCGACGACAGCGTGCTCGTGCAATACGGCGCGTGGCTGTGGAACTTCGTGCGGCTCGATCTCGGGTACTCGTTCGAGTACAAGCTGCCGGTCAGCCAGGTCATCGGCGATCGGCTGCTGAATACGCTCTTGCTCAATGTCTTCGCGGTCCTGCTGACGTGGACGATCGCCATCCCGATCGGCATCTACGCTGCGGTCCGCCAATACAGTATCGGCGACAAGATCCTCTCGGCGCTGGCGTTTGTGGGGATGTCGCTGCCGAGCTTCTTCTCCGCGCTGCTGCTATTGTACATCTTCTCGGCCGAGCTGAACTGGCTGCCGAGCGGCGGCCTGCGCTCGGTCGACCACGACCAGATGAGCCTGGGCGGGCAAATCGCGGACTACGCCGCGCACCTGGTGATCCCCGTGGTGGTGCTGGCCTTCATGGCACTGGCGGGGCTGCAGCGGATCACGCGCGGCAACATGCTCGAGGTGCTCCGGCAGCAATACATCACCACCGCGCGGGCCAAGGGCCTGAGTGAGAACCGCGTGATCTACAAACACGCCCTCCGCAACGCGGTGAACCCCTTGATCACGATCTTCGGGTATCAGTTCTCCGCCATGCTGAGCGGGGCGGCGCTGCTGGAGATGATCATCAACTACCCGGGATTGGGATCGATGATGCTTTCGGCCGTCCGGTCGCAGGACCAGTTTCTCGTCATGGGCGGATTCATGATGGGCGCGCTGATGCTCCTGGTGGGCAACCTGCTGGCGGAGATCCTGTTGGCGGTCGTCGATCCGAGGATCTCGTACGAATGACGGACGCAAGCGCGACAACCCCGATAGGCGCCGAGCTGCCGACCGAGAAGCCGCAATCGCTGTGGCGGATCGGCATGCGGAAGCTCCGTCGGCATCGGCTCGCCGTGTGGGCGTTTCGTGCGCTCGTGTTGCTCTACCTCAGCGCGATCTTCGCCGACACGCTCGCCCCCTACGGCTACGACAACGAGGAGCGATCGCACAGCTACCACTGGCCGTCGAAGGTCCACGTCGTGGACGAGCAGGGCAACTGGCACTGGCCGTTCGTCTACGCCACGAGCTATCGCTTCGACAAGAACTTCAACCGCGTCTACACTGAGGACACGTCGAAGCGCTACCCCATCCGGCTCTTCCACCGGGGCGATCCCTACCGTCTGCTCTGGTTGTTCCCGACGAGTGTGCGGCTGTTCGGCGTCGAGGCACCGGCGCGGATCTACCTCCTCGGCGCGGACTACCGCGGACGCGACCTGCTCAGCCGGATCATCTACGGCGGACGCGTCTCCCTGAGCATCGGGCTCGTGGGTGTATCGATCACGTTCGTGCTCGGCATGATCGTGGGCGGCACGAGCGGTTACCTGGGCGGGCGCGGGGACTTTATCATCCAGCGGATCTGCGAGTTGATCATGCTGATCCCCGCGTTCTACCTGCTGCTGATTCTCCGCAGCACCTTTCCGCCGAGCATGAGCAGCGTGCAGATCTACTTCGGCATCGTGTTCATCCTGGCGTTCATCGGCTGGGCGGGGTTCAGTCGTGTCATTCGCGGCATGGTGCTCTCGCTGGTGACGAGCGATTACGTGGTCGCCGCCCGGGCGCTCGGAATCCCCCATCGACGGATCGTCCTATGGCACATCCTGCCGAACACGCTGAGCTACGCGATCGTCTCGGCCACGCTGAGCATTCCGGGCTACATCCTTGGCGAATCGGGCCTATCGCTCATCGGCCTGGGCATTCAAGACCCCGTGCCGAGCTGGGGCAATCTACTGCAACAAGCGATGAGCATTCCCGAGCTGAAGTTCCACCCGTGGATCTTGATCCCGGGCTTCTTCATCTTCATTACGGTGATGGCGTTCAACTTCCTCGGGGACGGATTGCGCGACGCCTTCGACCCGCGGAGCCTGGCCGGCCAGGAGACGGCATGATCCAAGACGCGGAAACCACGCATGAACCCTTGCTCGACGTCCGAGACCTGCGGACGACCTTCCATAGTGACGAGGGAGACATCCGGGCCGTCGACGGTGTGTCGTGGTCCGTCCAGCGCGGCGAAACGCTCGCCCTCGTCGGCGAGAGCGGTTGCGGTAAGAGCGTCTCCGCGCTGTCGATTATGCGGCTTGTGCCCGATCCGCCGGGCAAGATCGCGGGCGGAACCATCACCTTGGACAGCCAGAACCTGCTCGACCTAAGCGAAGGACAGATGCGCGAGATCCGCGGCGATCGGATCGCGATGATCTTTCAGGAGCCGATGACGAGCCTCAACCCCGTCTACACCGTGGGCGATCAGATCGTCGAGGCCATCGAGCTGCATCAAGACATGAAAGGCCAGGCCGCGGTGGAGCACGCGATCAAGATGCTCCGGCGCGTGGGGATCAGCGAGCCGGCCCAGCGCGTCAACGAGTATCCGCATCAGATGTCCGGCGGGATGCGGCAGCGGGTCATGATCGCGATGGCGCTGTCGTGCAACCCCGACCTGCTCATCGCCGACGAGCCGACCACCGCCCTCGACGTCACCATCCAGGCACAAATCCTGCAACTGCTCAAGCGGCTCCAGAACGAGACCGGGATGGCGGTCCTGCTGATCACCCACGACCTGGGCGTCGTCGCCGAAGTGGCCGACCGGGTGGCCGTCATGTACGCCGGAAAGATCGTCGAGCTGGCCGACGTCGACGAGCTGTACGAACATCCGCTGCATCCGTATACGCAGGGGCTGCTCCGGTGCGTGCCGAAGCTCGGTGGGCGCAAGGATCGCCTGGAGGTTGTCGAGGGCACGGTGCCGAACCCGCTGGCCTTCCCTCCGGGCTGCAAGTTCCACCCCCGGTGCCCGCTCGGCCACGACGACGCGAAGTGCCAACAGGAGGAGCCGGCGCTCGAGGAGCTCCGCCCCGGCCACTGGGTCGCCTGCTGGAAGGCAGAGGCGTGACGGCGCGGATGTGGGCCCCATTGGGCTGCAAGCTGATTCGTCACCCCGGGCCGGCTTCGGTAGTCGAAACGTCTAGGGTACAGGGGTCAGGGAAGACGGCGGGGTCTAGGGTCTAAGGGTCTGGGGTCTGGGGAACAGCGAAGCCAAAGGGACCCGGGATCCGGGACCAGGGAGGGCGAGGCTCCTTCCGAGCCAAAGACAGGAGGGTTCAGGACGCCGGGCCCGCCACCTGAAGTCTGAAGCCTAAGGCCTGAAGCCCAATCTGGGGGCGCGGCGTTTCCTTTGCGAGCCGCGCGGCTGTTTCTTTCAGAGCCGGGCCGTCCTCGGCCCCGGCGAAGCTGTGTCGACTGCACGGCCAGGATCGCCGTGCCATAACAACTCATGGGCAAGATGCCCATGTTACGTAAACCGCCACGGCCAAGATGGCGGTGTTAGACCATTCCAGCTCTTCGAAAGCCTGAGGTCTGTGGACTGAAGTCTAAAGCCTGTATTCCTCAACTCACAGGAGGACATAGCATGCCAGCTTGCATTCGAAATCGCATCCGCAATCGTTGGACGTTGGCCCTTTCGGTCGTCGCCGTTGGCGCGGTCATCGGAACCGTCTGGGCAGCCGGAGCGGCCGGCGGTTTCGCCCGCGCGACGATCGACATCGGCGTCGTCGTCAGCGACGTCGAGAAGTCCGCGAAGTTCTACACCGAGGCGCTCGGTTTCACCGAGGTGCCCGGCTTCAGCGTGCCGGCGGAGATGGGCTCCGGCTCCGGCCTGACGGACAACCTGCCGTTCAAGGTCCGCGTCTTCGTGCTGGACAAGTGCGAGACCGCCACCCGGCTGAAGCTCATGGAGCTGCCGTCGGCCAAGCCGAAGAAGGTCGACCACAGCTATATCCACTCCAGCTTGGGGTACAGCTACCTGACGGTCTTCGTAAAGGACACCGAAGCGGCCCTCGCGCGGGCGCGGAAGGCGGGCGTCGAGCCGATCAAGAAGCCCTACGCCCTCAAGGGCGGGCACAAGTACCTCACGCTCGTTCGCGACCCGGACGGCAATATCGTCGAGCTGCTGGAGTAGCGGGCGCGGCGCTGCTGGAACCCGTCCGAGCTGGATAGGCTTGCGTCGAGTTCATGGCACCCTTGTGGTGTGACACGGCTCTGCGTACCTGTTTCGCGTCGTCTGGCATTGCACCGAGAGAGTGGGCACAAGACGCTCGGCGGCAACATGGAGTGCGGCGGCAACACCGCCGCTTTGGCTTGAGACGAAGTGCCACGGGCCCACGTCGGAAGCCGTAGCAGAAGCGTCTTGCGTAACGGGACAAAGGGCGGTCGGGACCACGCGAAACAGGTGCGCTCTATGGAGCAGTGCGAGTCGATGCGCCACGATCAAGCACTGCAAGCCTGGGCGGCCCGTCTCTTCCATGTCTCTCCCTGGGCGGCCCACCTCTTCAGAGGTGGGGGACACGAATTCGGCCGGAGATTCGCGTCCCCATCGCGTGAGCGATGGGCCCCCTCGGCTAAGGCCATGGGCCACCCAGATAGAGGTTTCTTCTGACGCGCTGTTCAACCTTTCTTGAAAGCAGCTTAGCACTACAGCGCAAGGTACTGGCTTCTGGGCGTGGGCACGCCTTCTGGCGCTGCCGAAGACGCCGATCAAGTCGGCGATTGCGTCGACCTTGCGCTGTAGTCTTAGCCCCGAGCCACCGCAGCTACGCCTCGCATCGGTGACACGCCACCCAGCGGTCGGGCTCGGTCCGGATCAGGTCGGGCTCGGTCATCGGACAGCGCTCGTCCCGCAGGGCGCAGCGTGGCTGAAACCGGCACCCCCTGGGTAGGTTGCTCGGATCGGCCACCTCGCCGCCAAGGTGAAACTCCATCGGCTTGTCGGGGTCGGGGTAGGGTACGGCCGCGACGAGAGCTTGTGTGTAGGGGTGATGCGGGTCGTCGAAGATCCGATTCGCCGGCGCGAGCTCGACGATCTTCCCGGCGTACATGACGGCCACCCGGTCGCAGATGTGCCTGACCACGCTGAGGTCGTGGGCGACGAACAGGCACGTCAGGTGGAACTCGTCCTTCAGCTCGGCGAGCAGGTTGATCACCTGTGCCTGCACCGACACGTCTAAGGCCGAGACCGGCTCGTCGGCGATCACCAAGGACGGCTCCAGGATCAGCGCCCGCGCGATGCCGATCCGTTGCCGCTGGCCGCCGCTGAAGGCATGCGGATACCGCACGGCGTGCTCCGGCGCCAGGCCGACGCGACGAAGCATCTCCCGCACGCGCTCCTTGAGTTCGCGTCCGCTGGCGAGCTTGTGGATCACCAGCGGCTCGCCCACGATGTCGCCCACCGTCATTCGCGGGTTCAGCGAGCTGAACGGGTCCTGGAAGATCATCTGCATCCGCGTGCGGAGCGGCTTGAGATGCTTCTCGGGGAGCTGAGCGAGATCGACAGCCTGGTCGTTCGTCCGAAACAGCACCTGACCCGACGTCGGTTGAATCGCACGGAGGATCGCGCGGGCCGTCGTGGTCTTTCCTGAGCCGCTCTCGCCGACGAGGCCGAGCATCTCACCGCGGGCCAGATCGAAGCTCACGCCGTCGACGGCCTTGACCATGCCGACCACGCGCTGCAGCACACCCTTGCCGTGGACGGGAAAGTGCTTCCGCAGATCCCGCACGGACAGCAGCGGGCCCTCGTCGGGCGTGGCGCCGGCGTCATCGGCTGTCTGAGCGGCGGTGGTCGACATCGGAGCCTCTCACTCGCTGCACTGTTGCACGGCGTTGCGGTGTAGCACGGGCGTCAACGTAGCACGGGCATCTTACCGGCGAAACGTGGGGCCCGGCCGCCAACGTAGCACGGGCATCTTGCCCGTGAGTAGCACAGCACGGGGCGGGCGGCCTTCGGCTTACGTTGTCCCGTCTTCGACCCTGAGGCTCAGACCGAAGGGAACCCTGTCGAGGGAGCCATGGGAGCCCATCGCTCGCCCGATGGGGGCGCGAATTCTCGAGCCTCGATTCGGGACCCCACCGCTGAAGCGATGGGGCACCCGTCTCACCGCCTTCTTCAGGAATCTCCTGGAATGGCTCATGATATCTTCGCGACGATCATGGTACGGTCGTCTTCTTGCGGTTGGCCCTCGGCGAACTCTTCGACGGCCGCCAGCACGGTGCGGATCAACCCCTCGGCCGTCAGCGAGCAGTTCTCCAGCGCCCGGTCCAGCCGCTCCATGCCGAACATCTTGCGCTCGGGGTTCATGGCTTCGGTAATGCCGTCGGTGTAGAAGATGATCTGGTCGCCGGGCACGAACGTCACTTCCGCCTCGCCGTACTCGACGCCGATCTCGACCCCGAGCGGGAATTGGACGACGCCGTCGAGGTACGAGATCGAGCCGTCCGCGCATCGCTTGAGCCGCGGCGGGTTGTGACCCGCGCTGGAGTACACCATCGACCGCGTCTTGGAGTCATAGATCCCGTAGAAGGCCGTCACGAAGCCGCCGAGCTTCGACGTATACCGCTCCGTCAGCCGATCGTTCAGGAAGGACAGCAGCTTGCCCGGCGGCATGGGGTAGCCCGGATACGCGTGTCCCAACCCATGCGTGATGGCCATGATGACCGCCGCGGGCGTTCCGTGACCGCTGACGTCCGCCACGAGGATGCCGCACCTGCCGTCCGGCAGGTCGAAGACGTCGTAGTAGTCGCCGCCGGCGCTCTTGGACGTCTTGTAGTACGTCGCCAGATCCAACGTCGGCAGCTTCGGGAGCTTCTCGGGCAGGAGCGAGCGCTGGATGTCGCCGACGACGCGGAGCTCACGGTCGATCTCCTTGTATGCCTTCTCGAGCTCGGTCTTGAGCACGAGCGAGTGCGTCGCACGGCCGAAGAGGTTGCTCATCCAGACCATCTCCGGCAGCGTGGCCGGGTCGAAGGCGTTCGGCTGCTCCTGCGTCGCGATGACCATATTCAGTGACTCGCCGCCATCGAACTGCGGCAGGGCCATCAGCGAGCGTTGGCCAGTGAGATACTCGGCGGCCGGGTCGTCGGGCGGCACGTTCAGGTCGTTGATGATCCGCGGTTCGTTGTCGTAGATCAGCTCGGCCAGGAGCCCGCCGTGCAGCACGGGAAGCTGCTCCTTCTGCTTCCACGGGTTCAGGGTCAGCTCCCATCCGCTGTAGCGCGTGATGCGGTAGTGGGGCGGCGGCAGCTCGCGTCGGCTCAGCGAGATCCGCCGGCTGACGGGCATCAGCTCCTGCATGCGGACGATGTAGTCCTCGACCATCTGCTGTGGGTCGGTGTGCGTGCTCATCTCCCGCATGGTCTCGACGATCAGGTCGAGCTTCTCCGGCTTGGACACAGGCGCCTTCACGGTCGCTCCTGATAGATCGGTCACTGCGCATCCTCCATGCTCATATTCGATTGGATGCGCGGCAGAGGTCCTAGCTTATACAACCCGCTTCCGAGGCGTTGGTCAACCGGAAAGCGCTTCCCGTCAGAGCATCTGATCGCCGCCGTTCCGCTAAGATGCCCATCGCCATATACTTAGAACCTCAAAGCCCTTGCCCGTTCGCCTAATGAGCATCTCTTATCAGGCCGGCTCCGAAAGGAGTGGACGTTCCACTTCATACGATTCATGTCCACCCCTTTGGTGTGGACATGCCACCCCACGCTGAAGAGGTACGGATCTCTTCAGCGCGTATACACGCAACCCGATGCCCGGATGCGATCTCCCGCAGCTCCGGCGGGTCGCCGAGGTCGCAACGGCCTCTTTGGCAGTAATCGCAACGGGGATGGAACGGACAGCCCAGCGGGATCTCCGTCAGGCTCGGGACCGTCCCGCGGATGCTCGGCAACTCCTCCTTGGAGGTGCTCAGGCTCGGCAGCGACTTGAGCAGCGCCATCGTGTACGGATGCCGGGGGGACTTCAGCACGCTCCGCACGTCCGCCTGCTCGACAATCCGCCCGAGGTACATCACGGCCACTTCATCGGCCATCTGCGCGACGACGCCGAGATCGTGCGTGATCAGCAGGATGGCCGTGCCGAACTGCGCGCGGAGGTCCTTCATCAGCCCCATGATCTGGGCCTGGATCGTCACGTCGAGGGCCGTCGTCGGCTCGTCCGCGATCAGGACCTCCGGCCGGCAGACCATCGCCATCGCGATCACCGCACGCTGCCGCATGCCACCGCTCATCTCGAAGGGGTATTGATGCAGCCGCTCGGCGGGGCTGGGGATGCCCACCTTCGCGAGCATCTCGATCGCCCGTCGCTCCGCCTCGGGCTCATCGACGTCTTCATGGAGCAGGATGGCTTCGCAGATCTGGTTGCCGATCGTGTGCACCGGGCTCAGGGCCGTCATCGGCTCCTGGAAGATCATGGAGACCGTGCCGCCGCGGATGCGATAGAGCAGATCGTCGCGATCGGTCAGGGCGGTCATGTCGACGGTCTCGCGATCGCGAGGATAGACCACGATCCGCCCGCCGACGATTCGCCCCGGCTCTTGGATCAGTCGCAGGATCGAATAGGCCGTCACGCTCTTGCCGCAGCCGCTCTCGCCCACGATGGCCAGGATGCGTCCGCGGTGCAGATCGAACGATACGCCGTCGACGGCGGGGAGGATCCCTTCAATCGTCTGGAACTGCGTGCGAAGGCCCTCGACGCGCAACACCAGGCCGTCGGCGTCGCAAGTCGCCGACGCGTCGGGGGTATCTGCACTATGGGCAGTGTCGGCCATGCCTCCATGTGTATCCGCAGGGAATCGGGATGTCCACCTTCGCTCGCGGGTGGTTCGACGGCTTGGGGCGGACTCGCAACCGTCAAAACCCGTGGCGTTCGATAGCGGTATGGAACGCCTACGGCAGAATGACCACCTTGCCGTGGCTCTCGCGCTGCTGCATGAAGTCGAACGCCTCGACGACGCGGTCCAGCGGGAACGTCTTGCCGATGATCGGCTTGACCTGACCGGCGGCGATCATCCCCATCAGTGTCTGCGTGGCGGCCGCCACCTTGTCCAGGTGCTTGGGGAAGTAGCTGCCCAGGTAGTAGCCGCTGATCGTGCGGTTCGACTCCAGGATCTTGAGGTTGTGCAGCTTCTCGAGCTGGCCGCTCGCCACGCCATAGACGACCATCCGTCCGAACATGGCGAGCGCCTGCTCGAAGGACTTGCGGAAGACCTCGCCGCCGACCGACTCCAGGATCGCGTCCGCCCCGCGGCCGTCGGTCAACTCCTTGACCTTGGCGACCCAGTCTTCCTCGCTGTAGTTGATGGCCGTGCCGCCCAGGTCCTCGACGACCTTGCACTTCTCGGGCTTGGATGTTGTGCCCAAGACCGTCGCGCCGCGGGCCCGAGCGATCTGCACGGCCAGCGTGCCGACGCCTCCGGCGGCGGCGTGGATGAGGACCGTCTCGCCCGACTGCACCCGCGCGACGTCGTCGATCATGTGGACGGCCGTGATGCCCTGGATCAGGAGCGCAGCGCCTTGCTCGGGGGCAAGGTCGTCCGGACAGGGGACCAGGCCGAACGGCGAGGCGACGACGTATTCGGCCATCGCGCCTCCCTGGACCGAGCCGACCACACGCTGTCCCGGCTGGACGTAGCCTTGTGCGTCGCTTCCGACTTGGTCCACCACGCCACAGAACTCACGGCCCATGAGGTAGGGAAGCGGCATCGGGTCGACGTATGTCCCTTCGCGGATCATCACGTCGGAGTAGTTCAGCCCCGCGGCCTCGACCTTGACGCGGACCTCGCGATCGCCCGCCTTCGGCTCGGGGACGTCGACAATCTGCATGACCTCGGGTCCGCCGTGCTTCTCGATTCGAACGGCCTTCATGATCTGCCTCTCGTTTCGCCTTCGCCCTGGCTCATCCTCTTGCCCCGGTAGTGCGCCTCCGCGCCGCCACCAGGATACCCACAGCGGGCACCCATTGCGACTGTCGGCGGCGTGTACAAATCCATCCAACGGTTGGATGTCGACAAGATGCGCGGGTGTGGCAAACAGGGAGATGGCTCGCCGACCGAATATCGACCCGGGTGCATCTCGATTTCGGTTGCACGAACGTCCCCCTGCCGATGCTGGGTCTCCCTTGCCCGAGCCGCAGCATTCATGCTGCGCGGAGACGGACCGCGCGAGATGAATCTCG
>CAZKCX010000040.1:0-19206 GCA_964550865.1 uncultured Planctomycetales bacterium | reverse complement strand
CGTCGGCCCGCCGGGTTCGTGGCCGTTGCGGTTCGACAAGCTCGTCGAGCCGGTGGTGCAGCGGCGCTGCATGTCCTGCCACAACGCACGGGCCACGAACGAGCATGCCGCGCGCTATGACCTCACCGGCGGCAAGGCCTACGCCGCGCTCTACGACTACCAGCGCTGGCAGAAGCCCAGCCTCCGCTACTGGGTCACGCATCGCTATCGACAGGGGTATTCAAGCGAAGGCCAATGCCTCGCCGCGACCAGCGCGGTGCTCGAGAAGGTCGCCGGCACGTACGATCATCACGGCGTGCGCCTCGAGGGCGAGGACCTCGAGCGGTTCGTCGTGTGGATGGACACGTATGCCCAGCGCCTCGGCTCGTTCAGCGATGATCAGGAGCGCCGACTCGTCGAGCTCCGCAAGCGCCATCGCGATCTGCTGAACGAGCGCGAGCCTTCCCGAACCGCCATGATGAAGTGAGCCGTGTGCAGCAGGAACAGAACCGTGTGTGTCAGGGGAAGACTCCCTATGGGTGGGCCATGGCTTCACTTGTCCTGTCTTCGACCCTGAGGCTCAGACCCGAAGGGAGCTCCGTCGAAGGAGCGGTGGGCTACCTACTTGTCAGGTACTCCGAGGTCCTCCGGAGGTGGAACGTGCACCGAAGGTCCGGCATCCTTCTTCGCGGCCGCGTCCGGATCGGTGCCACGTTCGTCGTGTTGGTCTTCCTGATGCCCGCAAGAGCGGAGCAAGCGACAGCCAAAGGACGCAAACCGCTGCCCTCCGATCAGTACATCGCCATGCGGTCGGGCCTGCCCAACAGCCGGATCCGATTCGAGAAGGACAAGCGTGGTCGCGTGGCGTATCTCGGCGGCTCGATCACGCACATGAAGGGCTGGCGCGATCTCGTCTGCGAGAACCTGCGAAAACGGTTTCCGCAAACCGAGTTCGACTTCATCGACGCGGGGATCCCGTCGACCGACTCCACGCTCGGGCCGTTCCGCATAGACTCGACGGTCTTCCATCGCGGGCGGGTGGATCTGCTCTTCGTCGAGTTCGCGGTGAACGACTCCGCGAACGGCCGTAGCGCCGTCGATAGCGTGCGCGGCATGGAAGGGGTCATCCGCAAGGCCCGCGCCCACAACCCGTGCATCGACCTCGTCATGATGTACTTCGTCGATCCGGACAAGATGGCCGCCTACCGCGCCGGAAAGACACCGACGGTCATCGTCGCGCACGAGAAGGTCGCGAGACACTACGGCATTCCCGCCGTCGACCTGGCGAAGGAGGTGACCGAGCGGATCGATGCGGGCGAATTCACTTGGAAGAAGTTCGGCGGTCTGCACCCGGGCCCCTTCGGCCACGCGCTGTATGCCCGGACCATCGAGCGGCTCTTCCAGCTCGCCTGGGATGCCGCCTCGGATGCTTCCCGTACGTTGAAGGCCCATCGCACGCCCGAAGAGCCCCTCGACCCGCTCAACTACGAACGCGGCCGCTTCGTCCACATCCGCCAGGCCAAGACCGAGCGGGGCTGGCGGATCGATCCGTCGTGGAAACCGCAGGCCGGCTCGACGCGCCCGGGGTTCGTGAGCGTCCCCATGCTCGTGGCCGACGAGCCCGGCGCGGCGCTCCGCCTGAAGTTCAACGGCACGGCCGTCGGCGTGCTCGTCCCCGCTGGGCCCGACGTGGGGGTCTTGGAATACGCGATCGACGGCGGACCGCTCCGCAAGCTGGATCTGTTCACGCAGTGGAGCCACTACCTGCACATCCCGTGGGCCTACATCTTCGAGGCGGAACTGCCCCGCGGCGGCCATGAGCTGATGCTCCGCATCGCCGAGGCCACGAACCCCAAGAGCAAGGGCCACGCCTGCCGGATCGTCCAGTTTCTGGCGAACTGAATAAGTTTGCGTGCTACTTGTGCCACGCGTCTCCGTGCCACAGCCCCGAACAGCATAACTCACGGGCGAGACGCCCGTGCTACGGCTTTCGCTTCTTCCTGATTCCCCCGCCGCCGGGTACGATAGCGCATTGCTCGATGCGGGCGCCGCATCGCCACACGACTTCGGAGAGACCATGACCATCGAGCTGTTTGACGCCCAGGCCGGATTCGGTGGCGCCGTCAAGGGCGAGACCGCCGTCGTCTCGGCCGAGCAGTATGTCGCCGAGATGGCCCGGCTCGACGTCGCCGCCGCTCTGGTCCGCACCTGGCCGGACGACCTTTCCCGTGACGCCGTCGCCGCCAACGAGGAGCTGCTCGCCGCGTGCCGGGCCCGACCCAGTCTCCTGCCGTGTCCCGCGCTCGTGCCGAATGGGGCCTACAATCTGCCCGAAGAGAAGAGGCAAGTGGACACGGCCATCGGCGAGCGGGCGGCAGCGGGCTGTCTACGACCCAAGGCCGATCAATGGCTGACGGATGAGTGGTGTTGCGGTCGGCTCCTAACGGCCATGCAAGAACGCCGTCTGCCCGCCTATTGCTCGGCGAACCATTTCGATCTGAGCCAAGTGGCCGAGATCGCGGGACGGTATCCCAAGCTACCCATCCTCTTGGCTGAGGTGCACTACCTACAGCAGCGGACGCTCCTGCCGCTGTTGGAGACGTTCGCCAACGTCCATCTGTGCCTGGGCACGAACTATGTCGTCTTCGGAGGCCTGGAGATGCTCGTCGCGAAGACCGGCCCGGAGCGGTTGCTGTTCGGCACGGGCTTTCCGCGGACCGAACCCATGACGGCCGTCACCCAGCTGACCTACGCGAGGATCTCCGACGACGCCAAACGGCTCATCGGTGCCGGGAACCTCAAGCGCCTCATCGGGGGGATTCAGTCATGACGACCTTGCTCGAGCGCGGCCGCGCCGGAACCCCGCTGCGGGACATCGAGGTGATCGACATGCACGCCCATCTCGGCGTCCGCGTGGTGGCCGTGCCCGATACCAGCCCCGAAGCCTTGGTGGCCTCCATGGACCGTTGCGGCATCGACGTCACGGTCGTGACGACGTCGGGGACGGCCTCGGAGGCCTACCAAGACCGAGAGAACGCGGACGTGCACGATGCCTGCCGCGCGCATCCCGATCGGCTGCTGGGCTACTACCGGGCGTGGCCTTCGCCGCGGCCGGTGAGCTACACGGAGGCCCAGCGACGCCTCACGCAAGGGTTCGCGGGTCTGAAGCTCCACGCACAGCTCGGCGCGGACTACACGCATCCGTCGTACGAGCCGTACCTGGCCGTCGCGAACGATCACCGCATGCCCGTGCTCTTCCATTGCTGGGGCCAGGAAGCGGAGCTAAGCGCGATCCAGGAGATATCGAAGCGTCACGCCGACGCGAGCCTCCTGGTCGCCCACACGGGATCGGCGAACGAACCGGGGTACATCGCGCTGGCCCGGGAATGCGCGAACGTCCATCTCGAATTGGCGCTCAGCTTCAGCCCGCGCGGACTGGTGGATCGGCTGGTGGAGGCCGTCGGCGTCGAGAAGGTCGTCTGGGGCTCCGACGCGTGTCTGTTCAGTCAGGGCCAGCAGCTCGGCAAGGTCCTGGGGGCGCGGATTTCGGATGAGCAGAAGATCCGTATTCTGGGCGGGAACGCCCGGCGGATCCTCGATCGCGCCCAGCGGTGAGGGATTCTACGGGATGCCACGCACGTCGAGGTGCGCGTCGCGGGCATCGGAAACGGCTGGGCGAGTAGGTATCCTGTGGGTGGCCCATCTCTTCAGAGGTGGGGAGCACGAATTCGTGTGAAGATTCGCGTCCCCCGCGGCCCCCTCGACAGGGCTCGGGACAAGTAAAGCCGTGGGCCACCCAATTCTGGTGATGTTGTCCAGCCGCTCCCGGCAAGCAGGATGGGAAACGAAGCGGAATCGTCGAATGCATATCATCCTTGCGAGTTGCGTGTTGCTGAGCGTGGGAGCCGATCCGGATTTCGATCCGGTCCGCGACGTCTCGGCCTGTCTGGTCTGGTTCGACGCGACGGACACCGATGCCGACGGAAGGCCGGACGTGTCGGAGAAGTCCCGCCCCGTCAAGCAGTGGTCCGACAAGTCCGGCCGGGGGAACCACGCCACGCAAGCCGAGGCCGCGCGTCGGCCGGCATACGTTCCGGTCGCCCTGCGAGACAAGCCGGCGCTTCGCTTCGACGGAAACGATTGCCTGATCAGTTCGGCCGTCCACGACTGGTCGTCCGATTGGACACTCTTCGTCGTGGCGTCGCTGAGCTACGACACGCCCAACTCGTGGCGTGGCATCGTGGGCAATCGCTTCGGTGCCGGCAAGGCCCACTGGTGGACGCTCGGCACGAAATCCGACGGGACGACGTACCTCGAGCTCGCCGCCGGCAAGGGCGTCTTCAGCACGGTGCGTCCGGCCGGTGCGGGCCCACAGCTCTATTCCGTCGTCCGGAACGGCAACGCATTCGTGCTCAATCGTAACGGCGCCGAGATGGGCCGGGCCGCGATGGCCCACACGGGCGGCAAGTCGAACGAGCTTCGCATCGGGCAGTGGTGCTCGGCCGATCAGGGCTGGAAGGGCGAGATCGCCGAGGTCATCGTCTACGATCGCACGCTCACCGAAGCGGAGCGCAAGCGCGTCGAGGCCTATCTCGCGACCAAGTGGGGCGTCGCGACGCCACCGAACCTCTATGCGAAGAGGGCGACGTGGGCCGAGACGATGCTCGCCACACGGTCGGCCTACCAGGCGTGGAGGAACCGGAGCGACTTCGAGCCGTTCGAGACGGCGATCGTTCGCGGCGGGCAGGCGCCCGTTCGCGTCTCGGTCGACGTCAGCGAGTTGAACGCCCTGCACCTGGTCGCGACCGACGGCGGCGACGGCTACCACCGCGACATCGCCGTGTGGGCCGAGGCGCGGCTGATTGCCAAGGACGGCAAGACCGTTCGCCTGAGCGGCCTCGAGCCGACATCGGTGCGGGTCGGCTGGGGGCGCTTCCTCAAGGACAAGACCGCGTGGGACAAGCCGATCACAATCGGCAAGCGCCGCTTCGAGCATGGCCTGTTCGCCCATGCGCCCAGCGAGCTGTGCTTCGCGCTGGGCAAGCGCTTCGACCGATTCGAGGCCTGGGTGGGCATGGACGCCGAGGCGGCCGACAAGGGCACCGTCCGCTTCCTGGTGCTGGATCGCCCCGACCCCTTACAGGATCTGTGGACGAGACTGCGGAACGACTTCCCCGGGCCGTGCAAGCTCTTGGAGGAGGACGCCGGCGGCGCCGTGCCGCTCGATTGGCTCCGTGGCTCGAATGACATCGAGGCGGTTCGGAGGATGGTCGGCCCGGCCGGCCCGGCCATCGGCAAGCGACGTGAGGCGCTGACGAGCGAGAACGCCCCGCCCTCGGACGTCCGCTGGCTCGAGCTGATCCTCGATGCCGCCAAGACCCGCGCCCGCTTCCGCTCCGCCAAGTCCCAGCTCCAGAGGCTCAACCTGCCCGCCTTGGAGCGGGCCATCCGCGACCTCATCACGACGTTCGGCGACGACTATCCGCGAGGAGACGAACGGCTGAAGCGGCTCGACGGCATCGCCAAGGAGCTCCCCACGCTCAGCGACGCCCTGGCCCGCTGCGACGAGGCGGCGCTGCAGCGCGTCGAAAAGGTGCTAGCCTTCCGCCGAAAGGCCCTCCTGGCGAACCCGCTCCTGGATTTCGATGAGCTGCTGGTCGTCAAGCGCCGCATGGTCCCCAACGCCAAGGGGCACGGCGGACACGTCCGCGATCCCTACGGCCTGCCGCAGAACTGGCAGAGCAACTCGAGCATCCGATCGGACGTCTGGGACAACGAGCTTGCGGTGCTCTCCCCGATTCGGCCCGACGGCAAGCTCGAGACGCTCTACAAGCCGGAAGGACCGTACTTCGTCGGCGACGTCGACCTGGACTTCGACGCCGACAAGATCCTCTTCTCGTCGGTCGGCGCGCACAAGCGTTGGCATGTCTTCGAGATTCGCGTGGACGGCACGGGCGTACGCCAGGTGACACCCGGCGACCATGCCGACGTCAACTACTACGACGCGTGCTACCTGCCCGACGGAAGGATCCTCTTCACGTCGACGGCGACGATCAAGGCCGTGCCCTGCGTAAACGGCTCGAGTCTGGTCGCGAACCTCTATCGCATGGACGCCGACGGCTCGGGCATCCGCCAGCTCTGCTTCGACCAGGAGCACAACTGGTGTCCGACGGTGCTCAACAACGGCCGCGTGCTCTATGCGCGGTGGGAGTACACCGACACACCGCACGCCCACGCGCGGCTCATGTTCCACATGAACCCGGACGGCACGGAGCAGATGGAGTACTACGGCAGCAACTCCTATTGGCCGAACTCCATGTTCTACGCCCGGCCGATCCCGGGCCACCCGACGCAATTCGTCGCCATCGTGAGCGGCCATCACGGGGTCCGCCGCATGGGCGAGCTGGTCCTGTTCGACCCGGCCCGTGGTCGACGCGAGGCCGACGGCGTCGTGCAGCGAATCCCCGGCTGGGGCGAGCAGGTCGAGCCCAAGATCGAGGACAACCTCGTCGACGCCTCGTGGCCGAAGTTCTTGCATCCCTATCCGCTGGGCGAGCACGAGACCGGCCGCGGCGGGGGCAAGTACTTCCTCGCCTCGGCCCAGCCGACGCCCGAGAGCGAGTGGGGCATCTATCTGGTCGACGTGTTCGACAACATGCTGCTGCTGCGGGAGGAGCCGGGCTATGTCCTCTTCGAGCCGATCCCGCTTCGCACCACGCCGCGCCCGCCGGTCATCCCGGACAAGATCAAGCCGGGCCGCAAGGACGCCGTCGTCTACCTCGCCGATGTCTACGCCGGCGACGGGCTGAAGGGCGTGCCCCGCGGCGCCGTCAAGGAGCTGCGGCTCTTCAGCTACGTCTACCTCTATCCCGGCATGGGCGGCCCGCAGGGCGTGGTCGGCCTGGAGGGACCGTGGGACATCAAACGCATCCTCGGCACGGTGCCCGTGCTCGATGACGGATCGGCCGTCTTCAAGGTCCCCGCGAATACGCCCATCGCCGTGCAGCCGCTCGATGACGAGGGCAAGGCATTGCAGCTCATGCGGAGCTGGTTCACGGCCATGCCGGGCGAGGTCCTCTCCTGCGTGGGGTGCCACGAGCGGCAGGCCACCACGCCGGAGGTCCGCACGACATTGGCGTCGACGCGTCGCCCGGACGACATCGAACCCTGGTATGGACCCACGCGGGGGTTCAGCTTCCCTCGGGAGGTCCAGCGCCCCGTGATCGATCGGTACTGCGTGGGCTGCCATAACGGAAAGCCCCGCCCCGACGGCAAGCAGATCGCCGACCTCCGCGGGCACGAGAAGATCAAGGGCTACAAGAGTGTGTTCCACTACGGCGGACGCGACGCGGGGCACTTCAGCACGTCGTACGCCGAGCTCCATCGCTACGTCCGCCGCCCGGGGCTCGAGAGCGACTATCACCTGCTCACGCCGCTGGAGTATCACGCCGACACGACGCAACTCGTGCAGATGCTCGCCAAGGGGCATCACGGCGTGCGGCTCGACGCCGAGGCGTGGGACCGGCTCGTCACGTGGATCGACCTGAACGCCCCCTATCACGGTACGTGGACGGAGATCGCCGGCAAGGAGCGCGTCGCACCGAAGGCCAAGCGACGGCGCGAGCTCCGCAAGCTCTATGCGGGGATGGACGACGACTTCGAGTGGATCCCGCCCACGCCGTCCGAACCCGTCATGCCCGTCCAGCCGAAGCCGCCGCCCGTGAAGAAGGTGAAGGTCACCGCCGACGGGTGGCCCTTCGACGAGGCCCAGGCCAAGATCCGCCAGGCCTCCGTGGCGAACCGGACGAGGCGATCGGTCGATCTCGGCGAAGGGCAGAAGATCGATCTCGTGTTGATCCCGCCGGGCGCGTTCGTCATGGGTAGCGATGCCGGGTACCCGGACGAGCGGCCGCGGACGGCCGTCCGGATCGAGCGCCCCTTCTGGCTGGGCACGATGGAGGTCACCAACGCCCAGTTTGCGCGGTTCGATCCGTACCACGACAGCAAGGTCGAGTCGAAGCACGCGATGCAGTTCGGCGTCCGCGGGTTCTACGTGAACAAGCCCCAGCAGCAGGTGGTACGTGTCTCCTGGAGGCGGGCGGTGGCGTTCTGCGACTGGCTGACCGAGCGCATCGGCGAGCGGTTCACGCTGCCGACCGAGGCGCAGTGGGAATACGCCTGCCGCGCGGGCTCGGCGACGGCGCTTAGCTTCGGACCGGTCGATGCGGACTACTCCCGACAGGCGAACCTGGCGGACAAGACGCTGCTGGAGTTTGTCGCGCACCCCTACCGCAAGGAGCGCGTGCCGATGAAGAACCCCTATCCGCACGACGACTGGATCCCCCGGGACGATCGGTTCCGCGACAACGGGTTCGTCTCCGAGCCCGGTGGTCGATATCGGCCCAACGCCTGGGGCCTGCACGACATGCACGGGAACGTCGCTGAGTGGACGCGGTCGCTCTATCGACCCTACCCCTACCGCGAGGACGACGGGCGCAACGACCCGTCGGCGGAAGGCCGCCGCGTGACGCGGGGCGGTTCCTGGCGCGACCGCCCGAAGCGGGCCCGGTCGGCCATGCGGGTGCCGTATCGCTCCTATCAATGCGTCTACAACGTGGGATTCCGCGTGATGTGCGAGGCGTCGGCCGAGAAGGTCGTGCGCGTCTCAGCCCACCAATGACCTGGGTGGCCCACCTCTTCAGAGGTAAGGGACACGAATTCGATCGGGTATTCGCGTCCCCCACGGCTGCGGCCATGGGCCACCCGCCGTCGATGCCGCGTCGACCCGATAGCTGGTACCGCAGCGGAGCCGGCGTGCGTCCAGGGGTGGCTCCCGATTCCCTATCCCTTCGGCACACCGGCATCCGTTGCGTTTGTAGGGGAAGACGTTCGACAGAGCGAGCTACGCGGGTTGCGGCTGGGCGGCGGCCGCGAGCGAGGCGGCGGCCTGCCTTTCGATGATGCGCTGCACGTCGTGTTGCGTGCGAACGGGCACCGGCTCGGCCATCAGCCTCCCGTCGCGATCGAGGAAGTACAGGTGCTTACACTGACGACAGAAACGGAAGACGCCGTCGGCCTTCTGCCGGACGACTGTCGGATGCATGCAATGAGGACAAATCACGTAGACGGCCACTGTTCAATCCCCCACCTGGCTGCGAATGCTCATGTCGACGGCAGGTGGGTCCCCCCCGACCTGCGATGTCGAACTGTTCTGCAACCATCGTGCCACTACAGTCTAGTAACGCAAAAGCCGTCGTGCTGTTACAACGTTTCCTGAAATTTCGAACGATCGTTGCTCGAATCGGGCGTCATGGGAGTCTTCTCGGACCGGGGCTCGGATTAGAGAGGGCCCTCAGGCTGCTGTAGACAATGTGCGCGGGGAAAGGTTGGGGACCTTTGCCCATCGATGGGGGGATTCCGGGTGATTTCGTACCCAACCTTATCGGACGGTCCAGACCGAGGAATCCTGGGATGCAACGGTCGACCTGCGACGAACGATAGATGGTGTGTTGCTCTTCAGAGCCGCTTGCGGCGAGTTGTTGCCAAGCCGCCTGCGGTGCGCTCTTGTCGAACCGGGCCGTCCTCGGCCCCGGCCGATACTAGTCACCCGGCTGACCGACCGGCCTGAGGACAGGCCGGCTCTGTATATGGCTCTGGCGTCGCGACGGAGCGGACGTCTTCGCACATCACGCGGAAACCCACGTTGAACACGCCCTGCCAGGGATGATACGAGAGGCGGTGCGTGGAGCGGGCGCGAACGGGTCGAACGTGTCGACGCGATGCAGACAGGCGTCGGCGAGGTTCTCGTAGGCGGCGTCGAAGCCGAGCTTGCCGCCGCGGACGAAGAACGACTTGCCGCCCCGCTGCGCCCACACGCCGTCGGCCGACGAGACGGAGAAGATCGATCCGCCCTTCGTCGTGCGGATCCACGCGGCCACGGTGTAGCTGCTCGTACCGAAGTCCGGCAGCGGCTTGGCGAGCGGACCGAGCGAATCGCGGAGCTTCCGGAGGTTCTCGCGCGTCGCGAGCATCGTCGCCTGCCAGGTGGTGCGCTGTTCGTAAGCCTTCCAGAGATCCAGGGCCCCCGCAGGAGCGGCATGAAGCCCATACGACGGGAGCGCGCACATTGCAGCAAGGGCAACCAACGCGTTTGGCAGGCGGGAAAGCGAGCGCATGCAAATCCCCCATGTACGTCCAAATGTTTCGATAAGGGCCATTATAGTGGCGTGCGCGGGGGAAGGCGCGAGGATGCTGAACCGCGGGGATGCGTCGGATGCGTCCCATCGGAGTGCGGGCGCGCCGGCACGCTGTTCACAGCCGCCAGGGGCTTCGCATGCCGCGCGTCATCATCCGCGAGGCGGTGGCATCGCCGAGGATCTCCTCCTTGACGGGATCCCATTTGATCTTACGCCCCGTCCGCGCCGCGATCTCGGTGAGATGGCTGATCGTGTCGCCCCGGACGGCCGCCTCGATCGGACAGACCGTACCGCTGCGATTCTTGACCGCGCTGACGAAGTCGTGCCAGTGATGGTTGCTCTCGTAGAGGTGCTCCTCGTCGGGGCGGACGTGCTGGGTGGTCAGCTCGGGCGGGTCGGCGTGCATCCGGCCACGGTCGACGTCGATCCATCCCTTGTCGCCGATGAACATCGTGCCGAGGTTCGCCTGCAGTTTGTATTTGCCCGCGATCGGCCGGGCGACGTCCGGGCTCATAAACCGCATCGTCACGCCGCTCGCATAGCGGCAGGTCACGTCCCAGCTGATGGCCGTGTCGTACAAGCCCTCGCTGGGATAGATCCCGTGCCCCTCATACTCGACGGGACCGGTCTCGTCGGTGCCCAGACCCCATTGGGCGATGTCGAGCGGGTGCGCGCCCCAGCCGGCGATGAAGCCGATCGCGTAGTCGGAGATCCAATAGGCGCCACGCGCCGCGACGCGGTCCTTGTTGTACGGCGCCTTCGGGGCCGGTCCGAGCCAGAGGTCGTAGTCCAGATCGGCCGGCACGGGCTCGACCTTGGTCGATCCGCCCTTCTCCCCGGCGGGACACCAGACATTGACGGTATGAACCTTGCCGATGCGGCCGTTGCGGACCAACTCGCACGCCTGCCGGAAGTGCGGCGTCGAGCGCTGCTGCGTTCCGTACTGGAAGACGCGCCCGTACCGATACACCTCCGCCCGGAGGGCGAGGTTCTGCTCGATGCTCAGACCCAGCGGCTTCTCGACGTAGAGATCCTTCCCGGCGCGGGCGGCGGCGATGGCCGTCGGCACGTGCCAGTGATCGGGCGTGGCGATGACGACGGCGTCGATGTCGTCCCGGGCGATCAGGTCGCGGAAGTCGCGGTACGCCTTGCAGCCCTTGCCCTGTGCGCTGCCCACCCGTTTGGCGTAGTGCTTGTCGATCCGCTGGGCCTGTCCCTCGCGCCGGGACTTGAACGGATCGCACACCGCGACGCATTGACAGTCCGGCAGGTTCAGGAAGTATCGCATGAGCGAGCCACCGCGATTGCCCACGCCAATGAAACCGATCGTGACGCGCTCGCCGGCGGGGGGTCGCCCCTGACCTCCCAGCGCGGTCGAGGTGAGCACGTACGGGACGGCCGTCGCCCCAACCGTCGAGGCGGCCGTGGTGCGGAGGAACTCTCGTCGTGTCGTCGAATGGCTTTTCATCGTTGCGTCCTCGTGCTTCACTGCGCCCCCTCGGGCAGCTTGACGTCGTAGATTCCCAGCTCCCGAATGGCCGGTGACTTGCCGTAGTAGCCGGTGATCTTCAGCTCCAGCACCGTACATCGGGTGCGTGGCAGCGGGAGGATGTAGCGGTTGTCCTCGTACCGCGCGTTCGGGACGACGACCACCGCCTTGCCGTCGCACAAGACCTCGAACGCCCGCGGCGCGTAGTCGCGATGCCGGTAGCCGAGGATGCTGATGACCGAGACCTCGGTCGGCTTGGGGAACGTCACGCGAAGGCGGTAGAGCTTCTGGTTGTCCTTCTCGTCCCAGTAGGTCTCGGCGTTGCCGTCGATGGCGGCCTGATCGCCGTGGGACGCCCCGTCTTTCTCCAGATCGTCCGGGCTGGAAGCCTTCGCGCCGAGGGCGAGGTTGTTGGCGCCGCACGCGTGGAGGAGCAGCGCGAGCGCTCGTTGGCGGATCGCCTCGGGTCGTGGCTTTGCGAGGACGGCCGTCAGCGCGGACGTAACCTCGCCTCGCTTCTGCCCGACGAGCTTCTCGCCGATGGATAAGACGGTGTCGCACGCCGCGCGCGCGGCACCCTCGTCGTCGACCATCGACCGCGCGAGCTGCATGGCCTCCACGGTGACGGCCGAGCCGAGAAGGCGAAGCAGCGCCTGCTTGGTGTCGGCGTCGTTCACGGAAGCGAGGGCCTTGCGGACCAGGCCCGTGAGGCGATCGCCGGTGCGATCCCCTTTTCGCAGGAACGCCACGGCGGCCTCGCGCCGCACCGGGTCGGTTCCCTTGAGTGCGTTCAAGAGGTCGTCGCTAGGATCGCCGTCGGCGCACTCGAACGTCGCGACGATCGCGGCCTGACGGATATGCCGCGGCCGATCCGGGGCGGCCAGGTCCTCGTAGAGCTTCTTCGCCTCGGCGGTCTTCCCGGACGAGCGCAGGGCATCGGCGGAAGACAGCAGCGCCGCATCGCAGGTGAAGCGCAGCCTTTCGGGCAGCTTGGATCGCGCCGCAGCGAGTGCCTTGGCGGCTGAGCTCCCGCCGATCTTTCGTAGCGCGTCGACGGCGGCGGCGGCAAGCCGGCGGTCCTTGCCTGTGAGCAGCCCCGCGATGGCGTCGACCGACTCCCGGTCTTGAAGATTCCCGAGCGAGTTGACCAGGCCGATACGTATCCGACCTTGCGACTTCGGCACGGCCCCGCGAAGCGCCGCAGCGGCCTCGGGCCCGCGGATTCTCTCGAGCGCCGATCGCGCGGCCAGGGACAGATCCTCGTCGAGTAGCAGCGTGGCGAGCGCGGGCACCTCCTGTTTGCGACCGATCAGCCCAAGCATCGAGCAGACGAATTGCTTGCATTCCGCGGTGCCCTTCGCGTTCGGGCCGATCATGCCGACCAGCGTCTGACAGGCCGCCTCTCGTAGTGCCGGATCCGTCCCGGACTTCTGCACCCATTGCTCCACCGCCTGCAGGGGAGCCCGCGACTGGCCGAAGGTATGCGACGTGATCTCGGCCAGCGCGACGCCGATCTCCATCATCGTCGTGCCGGGGCCGGATGCGGGGGCGGGAATCGTGACCTTGCCCGTCGCCGCCCATTCGGTGCCGCGGAGCAGCAGCGCTTGGAAGCCGACGTTCTCGATCGCTCGGACGTCGTGGCCGAGCACGATGTTCACGCACCGGCCTTTACCGAAGGGCTGGCAGTGCGCGACGACCTCCGTCGCCCGCGAGCCGCCGGACAGCCCGGAGGAGAAGGCCTCGCACAGCACGTGGATGTTCGGTTGCTTGGCCGTGCGGTGCCACAACTCATCGGTGGTCCAGAACGTGTCCATGCCGCGGGTGATCGGGTGCTTCGGGTCGGCGATCTGGACCTTGAAGGAATGTGCGCGCCCGTGGCCCGTCTGCTTCAGCTTCCACGTCGAGCCGACCATCCGCTGGTACTCCGGCCAGGTCTGGAAGGGCGTGCTGGCCGCGTGGATCACGACGAATCCCTTGCCGCCGCGGACGAAATCGACCAGGGCCTTTTCCGCCTGCGGGCCCCACGCGCGCTTGTCGACGTCGGGCCAATTGGTCCAATTGCTCACGACGGCACCGTAGTCGGCGAGCTGCTCGGCGGTCATGGCCTCCGGCTTCTCGGTCACGTCGACGGCGAAGCGTCCGCTTGCCTCGTATGCGCTCTTGAGCGCGGGCGTGGTCTTCTTCCAGTCATGGTTGTTCTTCCCGCTCAGCAGCAGCACGCGGATGGGGTCCGGCTTCTCCTCCGCCCGGGCCGCCGGCAAGCCGGCAACGAACACGGCAACGAAGAGATAGGAGGCCTTTTGCACTGGACGTGACATCGGAGGTTCTCCACGCATGAACGCAAGACGGTGAGCGCGGGCGCTCACGGATGTTGAGGCGATACGCCCCTCGTAGCACGCACGGTACGGCGAGCGATGACACCGGTCAATGGAAAAGGGATGGCATCGCGCACGGGCGCGCGGATCGGCGCGGCGTATGCTCAGGAACCCTCGTCCAGAATGCGGTCGTCGTTGCGCAAGGTGATCCGTCCGCCCGCCGGGACCACGACGAACCGCTGGCTGTCCCACGTCCCCTCGAGCAGCGACCTGAGCAGATCGAGGCTGCCCGTGACGTGATCGAACGCCCAGCCCCGTTCGTCGGCCTCGCGCCTCGTCCGCTCGGCATAGTCGAGGGCGTCGGCCACGCCCGTGTCGATGAACGTGAGCTGATCGTAGTTCCGCTCCCACGAGCCGAGGATCTCCATGATGTAGTCGGCGTTCTCCTCGCCGTACTGGGAAACGTAGTCGTCGCGGGTACGGTCCAGCCCGAGCCGGCGCATCACGCCCTCGTCCTCGCAGACGAAATCCCGTTCGATCCATCCGCTCGTGCGAAAGAACGTGCCCGGGTTCTCGTCGAAGTACTCGCGGTATCGCTCCTTGCTGCCCAGGAAGAACGTGATGCAGTCGTGGGCACGGGGGACCACCAGGGGCACCCCGGGGGCGCGAAGTCCGACCACGCCGTCGTTGCAGCGGGCGTAGCCGAGGAGCACGGCGTCGTACCGTTCGGCGTCCACCGCATCGATCTCGCGTTGGAGCTCGGCCACCATCTGCTCGGTCGGAACGTCGTGGAGGCCCTTGCGGAGGAAGACCGGGTCGATGACGTTACGGCAGTCGGCGGCCAACCGGCAGATCTCGCGGAAGGCGATCTCACAGGCGATCAGCTTGAACCGCTTCGGCCCGTCGGATTCCGATGCATGAGCGGAAGACATGAGTCGATTCCTTGGCGTACTCGCCAACAACGCATCATAGAACGCCGGCCCCGCGATTGCCAAGCGGAGATCCGGTCGCAGGCAGGGGAGGCGTGGGTCAAACGGATCGTTGCAGGGATGCCGTCTATGGCGCGATCCGCCCGAGCCGCAGCATTCATGCTGCGCGGAGATGGACCGCGCGAGATGAATCTCGCGGTTCGGGCAAGGGATACGCAGCGTCTGCACGGAGATGCTCGTGCCACAGAAATCGAGATGCGCGCCCGGTGGGGGGCGCACGGATTCGCTACTGTGTGGATCGTCGCCGCGCGGCGCGGCGCTTGTTGAGCGCGCGGTCGAGCTGTCGGATCGCCTGCTTGAGCCGAAGCTCGTTCTCGACGAGGGCGATGCGGACGAACCCCTCCCCGTTCTCGCCGAAGGCCCGACCCGGGGCGAGGGCGACCTCGGCGTCTTCCATCATGTCCAGGCAGAACTGGATCGTGTCGCGTCCGGAGAGGTGCTTGTCGGGCACGCGGGCCCAGACGAACATGCTCGCGCGGGGCTTCTCCGCCTCCCACCCGATGCGCTCCAGCCCGGCGCACAGCACGTCCCGCCGCTTCTGGTAGATCCGCGATTGCCGGCGGATGTCGTCCTCGGCATGGCGCATCGCGATGATGCTGGCGATCTGGATGGGCTGGAAAATGCCGTAATCGTAGTAGCCCTTGATGGTCGCCAGGGCCTCGATCATCTTCCGGTTGCCCGCGCAGAAGCCGATGCGGAACCCCGCCATGTTGTAGGGCTTGCTCAGCGTCGTGAACTCCACGCCGAAGTCCTTGGCGTTCTTGGAGGCGAGGAAGCTCGGCGCGCGGTAGTTCTCGAAGCACGTCTCGCCGTAAGCGAAATCGTGCACGACCGCCATCCCGACACGCGACGCGAGCTCCACCACACGGTCGAAGAAGCGGGCCTCGACGGTGATGGCCGAGGGGTTGTGCGGGTAGTTCAGGATGAGCATCTTCGGCCGCGGATAGAGGTGCTCCACCACGTACTCGACGCGCTCGAGGAAGGCCTCGTCGTTGCCGAGCTTCACGTTGATGACGTTCGCGCCCGCCAGGGCGACGCAGTAGACGTGAATCGGAAAGAACGGATCGCCCACGACGGCCGTGTCGCCCGGCCCGAGCATCGCCAGGCACAGGTGCGCGAAGCCCTCCTTGCTGCCGAGGCAGGCGATGACCTCGTTCTCCGGGTCGAGGCTGACGCCCCACTTGTTCTTGTACTTCTTGGCCACCTCGCGGCGGAGGTTGAAGATGCCCTTGCTCGTGCTGTAGCGATGGTTTCGCGGGTCGCGTGAGGCCTCACACAGCTTGTCGATGATCGACTCGGGGGTCGGGTCGGACGGGTTGCCCATGCCCAGGTCGATCAGGTCGATGCCCTGCTGCCGCTTGGCGTGCTTCATGGCGTTGAGCCGGCCGAACAGGTACGGCGGAAGACGCTTGATCCGGTCTGCCGGTTCGATGGTGAAGTCGGACATGCGCGGTGGGCCCCTACTCGTTCTCCCCGGTCAGGCGATTCTGGCGGAAGGCGTAGCGTTCCTTGAACTGCCGACGCAGCTCGGGGTGTGTGATCTGGATCTGCGTTCGTGCCTGCTCGACCATGCCGTTCTCGATCCGATCCATCACCTCGGGCAGCAACCGCTCCCGCAGCCGCACGCGTACGAGCTCCTTGACGTGCTCGAACTGGACCTTCGACTTGGGGAATCGCTTGATCACCTTGATGATGTGATAGTCCGTGCCGAGTCGAATCGGGTTGGAGACCTGGCCCTCCTTCAGCTTGAAGGCCGCCTCGCGCAACAACGGCGGCACGTCGTCCTGGCTGCGGCTGAAGGGCGGGAGCTCACCGCCGCGCTGGGCGGTGGCGGCGTTGGTGCTGTGGACCTTGGCCACCTCGGCGAAGTCCATGCCGCCCTGCAAAAGCCTCTGCACCTTGGACACGTCGCGCCAACTCGACAGCTGGATGTGGCGGATCTGCACCCGCTCGTCGTACATCATCTCGTACTGCGCGCGAAGCATGTCCTGGTCGATCTTCAGACGCTTTTCCGCGATCTTCCGGAGGTAGGCTCGCCGCTCCATGGCGAGGTTGAACTCCTCGCGCGTGAGGCCTCGTCGGAGCAGGATCTGCGCGAGCATGGCCTCCCGCGCCTCCTTGCCGAGGCTGGGCTGCGTGCTCGCCGGCACGGGCGAGCTGATCTGCATCAGCGCGCGGTTGTACTCGTCTTGGATGTCCGCCGGCGTGATCGAGATCCCCTCGGACTCGGCGGTCTGCCGCACGAGCTCGAGGGCGATGAGCTGGCCCAACACGGTCATGCCGTGCGTGCGGATCAGCAGCTCGAGCATCTGCTGCCGGGGGATGGGCCGACCGTTGACGATCGCAATGGGCATGTGACGCGGGTCTTGCCCTTTGGCTTGCCCCTCCGCGGCGGTGTCCTCCCACAGGTCCTGCTCGTCGGACGGCGTGGCCGGGGGCTCTTGCCATGCGTCACTGACGGCCCGGCCTCCGTCCCGATCGCCCAGCGTACAGCCGGGACCCATCGCGGTCGCCACCGCGCAGAACCCCAACAGGCAAACCGATTTGTAGTGATTCGTCCCGGTCATGGTCCGGCGCTCCCGTCGAAAAACTCACGCTATCATCGGGGATGAACCAAGTCAACGCACGCCCACGCGTGCCCTGTTTCTCTTGGCGGTTCGCTGGGCGGCGCCCTTCGGGTGGGATACGGCTTCTTCGTTGACAGGCGATACGGCCACACGTAGCTTCTGTCTATGGCATCCGATCCTGTCTTCTGCGGAACCGAACGAGAGCTGAGAAGGCGGCCGTCTATGAAGAGAAGATGCAAGCTTACTGCGGACGAACGGAAGCGCCCCTGTAGATCGATCCGAGCCGGCATGACGACGTTGATTCTTATCCTGGCTTGGCCCGTCCCGTCCTTTGCCGCCGAGCGGCCGTCCGACCTCCCGCACGACGATCCACGCAACGAGGCCATCCGCGAGCGCATCCGGCGGGTCGAACGCGTCATCGAGTCGCAGCAGGAGTGCATTCGGTCCCTGCGCGAGCTGACGGCCGACATGGAGCCCGAGAATTGGCAAGCAGAACGCCTCGGCCGGGTCAGAGAGGTGGTCCGGGAGCTGATGGCGGATGCGGCCTTCCGGGAATCCCTCTACCCGGACCACGTCTTCGTCGGCTACGACGACGGCTTCCAGATCCGCTCGTCGGACGAGAAGTACCAGCTGCAAATCACCGGCATGATGCAGGTGCGATGGACCGGGCTGAACCGGCAGTCGGATGACCGTCGCCTGCCCGGACGCAACCGGCAAGACGACCTGAACGGCTTCGAGGTCCAGTACCTCATCCTGGACTTCGAGGGGTACATCGAACGACCCGAGCTGTGGTACTTCATCAGCGTCATCGGCGATACCGACCAGGCCCATGCGTGGGAGACCTACTACGCCTGGATCGCGTATGAGTTCGCGCCGGAGGCGACCCTCACCGCCGGCATCCTTGACCTGCCGCAAGGGTTCAGCAACCTATCCGACGACGACAAGATGCAGCTTGTCGATCGACCGCTGGCCGAGGAGGCCCTCAACGTCGGAACGTCGGTCGGCGTGATGGCTAGTGGACGCGTCTTCGACCGGCTCGAGTACGCCGCGGGCGTCTTCAACGGCATCAACAACCAGTTCGACAGCCCCAGCCAGGAGCAGCTCGACACCAACTTCGCCTACGCCGCATCGCTGATCTGGAACGTGCTGGGCGACGGCGTCGGCGGCGACGAGACCGATCTGTCCTTCAGCAAGGACCCCCTGTGGGACATCGGCGCGAGCTTCGCCTACAACGACGACAACGGCGACCGCGACTCGGCGATGTTCTACGACATCCCGGACTCCATCCGCTCGGGACGGGGCATCGGCGGATACGCCGAGGCCGACCTCACCGGGACCGACCTGCTCCAGTTCGGCGCCCACTCGGCCTTTCGGTACCGTGGGTTCAGCCTGACGGCCGAGTATTACCTCCGCATGATCGACGGCGACAGCAAGTACAGCGACTGGGAACGCTTCACCGGGCGATCGGACACGATGCATTTCCAGGGCGGGTATATCCAGGCGGGCTACTTCATCGTTCCGCAGACGGTCGAGGTGGCCGGCCGCATCGGCGGCGTCTGGGACGTCGGCGACGACGCGACCTGGGAGTACGCCGCGGGCGTGAGCTACTACCCCTTCAAGACGCCCCCCTCAGAACGGGGGCGTCACCGACTCGGAGCCAACTGGGGACCA
>CAZKCX010000039.1:0-19244 GCA_964550865.1 uncultured Planctomycetales bacterium | reverse complement strand
GGTTTTCCCCCTGAAGCCACAGCCAGCGCATCCAGTAGATTTCGTCGGACAGGAGGCACGACGGCATCGTGCTCGGCGACGAGGTTTGGTTCACGACCACCAACGGGCACATCGTCGTGGTAGACGGACCCAATCGACGGCTGAAGCGCGATATCGATCTCAATCAGATTGAACACCCCCTCGCCGACGCCCAGTTGGGATGGTGCCGCGGACTGAGGATTGACGGAAGATTTGCCTACGTGGGGTTCTCCCGGCTTCGCCCAACGAAGTTCCGTGAGTTCGCCAGTTGGGTCAGAGGGATGAAGAACTGCTATCCCACGCGCATCGAGAAGATCGATCTGGAATCCGAATCCCTGGTGGAGACGTTTGTGCTTGAGCCGCACGCGAGCTTGGTGTTCGACGTGCTGGAATTGCCTTCAGACTAGCGTTCTCACCGAACGTACACCGCGGCGAGATGATCTCGCGGGCGATCGTCTTGATTGACTGGCAGAGTGGAGGTGCCCAAAAGCACCTCTGACCGCGCCAAGGGGCGAACGCCGTCACCCGATGGTTCCCCCGTCTTCTGAATCGTCGTATTGTACCCCGTGATTACTCGGGGGTTGCAGGAGACGCGGAAACCTCTTCCCCTTCGGGCGGTGCGTCCGCTCGCCCCAGGACGGCGATGCCGTACCGATCCGCGAGCGCAACCGTCTTCTCGCGATCGACGACGAGCGTCAGCCCCGCCTCCACCACGAGACATCCCGCACGGGCCTTGTGCAGGTTCTCGATCGTGTCCGGACCGATCGTCGGTACGTCGAAGCGCATATCCTGATCCGGCTTGGCCACCTTCACGTGGACCCACCCGGCCTTGCGGCAGAGCTGTCCGGCCCGCTCGATCATGCGATCCGTACCCTCGATGGCCTCCACGGCGATGACGTCCCCGTCCATGACGGCCACCGACTGCCCGACGTCGAGCCGCCCCATCTCCTTGGCGATATGCCAGCCGAGATCGGCGTCGCGCCGCTGCGCGGCCGTGGGCTGGGTTCGAGTAAGGAGGCCCGGTTGCGCCATCGCTTGCTTGCAGTATTTCGTCGAGTCCACGAGCGTGACTCCTCGGTGGTGCAGCTCATCCCCGATGGCGCACAGTACCGTGTCGTTACGACGATCAGGCAATCGAAAGAACCAAAGACGAATGGTCGTCCAGTCGGGGACGTTCCGCAAGACGAGCAAGGGCAGCGGGACCAGCATGTCCGTCTTGCGGACACTGCCGGCCAGGATGGCCTCCTCGACCCCCTCGCGACGCAAGACACGAATCCAGCGTCCCAACCGCGCGATGCCCGACCAGTAGAAGCCGTCGGCCACGTCGGCGAGCTTCTCATCCGCGAGATAACGCAACCCCACGACGACAAGCCGACGGCCCGCGCGCTTCGCGCCGCGCGCGACCAACCAAGGGAACGCACCCGAGCCCGCGATCAGACCCAACGGCGGCAACGCCTCACTGGCCGGTTCGATCTTGCGCATGCGAGGGTTCTCAGTCCGAGCCGGAGGACCGATCTCGGCGGGACCGGTCGCCTCGACGTTTGCCGCGGTGCTCGCCCTTCCCTCGATCCGTGCCCATCTTCTCTTCCAGGGCCTGCACCCGCTGGGGCAGCGTCTTGATCTGTGCCCAGATGCTCGGAAGCTTGCTGAGGATGGCCACCTCGCGCCTCTTCTGCCGGACGGGAATCGCGGGTTGTCCGAGAACCGTCTCCCCGGGATCGACGTCCCCGGTAACCCCCGCCTTCGCACCCAAGATGGCGTGATCGCCGATCGTGATGTGTCCAACCACGCCCACCTGGCCGGCCAGCGTGACGTGGTTCCCCACGGTGACCGAACCGGCCAAGCCCGCTTGGGCGACCATCATGCAGTTCTCGCCGATCTTCGTTCCGTGGCCGATCGCGATCAGGTTGCTCATCTTCGTGCCGGCGGCGATCACTGTCTTGCCGAGCGTCGCGCGGTCGATGCTGCAATTCGAGCCGATCTCGACGTCGTCGCCGATCTCGACGATGCCGGCCTGTGGGATCTTCCGCCACGTCTCGCCGACGGGGGCATACCCCAGGCCGTCGTTGCCGATGACGGTTCCCGAATGAACGGTCACGCGATCGCCCATGACGGTGCCGTCGTACACCACCACGTTGGGCATGAGGACGAGGTCGTCGCCGATGCGACACCCCGGACCGATGTAGCAGCCGGGATAGACCACGGCCCGGTCTCCGATGACCACGTCTCGGGCGATCGTAACGTGGTGTTGGATGGTGGCGTCCGCGCCGATGGAGGCGGACGAATCGATTACGGCGTTTTCGTCGATGCCCCTCCGTGGGTGTGTTCGGTAGCCGTGCAGCCTCACGATCAGCATTGCGATGGCGGCGTAGGGGTCCCTACATCGCAACAAGGTGAGCTCACCCGGGCGAGGCTGCTCGGGGCTCACGACGACGGCCGAGGCCCGCGTTGCTTCCAGGTTCTTGATATACCGTCGGTTGGCGAGAAAGCTGATCTCGCCCTCGCCGGCATCGTCCAGCGTATTGGCCGCGTGAATCTCTACCGTCTCGTCGCCCTCGATCTCGCAGGGCAGGCCCTGGGAATCGAGATAGGCGCTTAGCTCCGCAAGCGTACATGCCATCGCGGTACGACCCCCTACTTGGATTCTGCGATCGGATTCAGGAGGAATATCGTACGCCGTGGCGGTCGAGGGGTCAAACGGAGCCCGGGACCTGCCGGGTCCGCATGGGAAAGGGATCGAGCCGCGTCCTCGTCGGCCAGGGTCAGTCGATTCCGAAGTAGCCGGCGATCCGCGTCAGCCGGAGGAGGTAGGAGACGTTGTCGCTGACGCCCGACAGCTCGACGGTGCCGAAGGGCTCGCAGGTCTTCCGGATTGTGAGCATCGTACCCAATTGGCGTGAGCTGACGGCGGGTCGATCCTGCAGATCGATCACGAAGCGTTTGCCCGAGATCTCATCGGCGTGCTGCTCGAGGCAGGCTCGCAGCTCCTGCTCGAGTGAGCGAGGGACCTCGAGCTTGAGTTGGTCGGGATCGACAAATCGGAACTGAACGGTGGCGTCATCGATCCCGATGCGGAGTGGACCGACTTCGGCGCTGTCCATGTTGGGGCTCCTTCCGATGGGGTGCTACGAGCCTTGCGAAGGCGTGGAAAGCCGGAGCAGGGTCTCCAGCTCCTGCAGCTTCGCCGACTTGTCGGATTGCTCCGCGAAGCCCGGCCACGTAGGCACGATCAACTGGAGCAACTCCACGATTTGCTCCTCTCGGATCGGGTCGGTCTTGTCGGAGGTGAGCATACCTCGCAGCTCCTCGACCAGCGGCGGGACGGCCCGCACGCCAAGCGTGCGGATCTGCTGCCGCGCCCGCTCCACCTCCGTCGCGTCGCCCCGCATTTGCGTGAGGCAGCGCCGGACGGTCGCCACGTCTTGCTCGGAGCGGAGCTTCTCGGCCCGCTGGCGCAAGGCCGTGAACCGTTGCGTCCAGATCGGTCCGTACCGGTCGCCGACGTGTTCGAGGATGCTCAATGCTCGATCGGGCGCGCTTTCCTTGAGCTCGTCAATCACGTGATCGTGCAATACGGCGCAGAGATGATCCCGCTGCTGATCGCTGGCCGATTGCTCGAGCTGCCCCATCAACGCCCGAGCTTCATCGTAGCGATTCGCCTCAAGCTTCGCCCCGAGCAGCTTGAGCCCGACGTCCCACGCCCGAGGGTTGTTCGAACGGCTGTAGGTGTCGAACACGAGCTTGTACACGCGCGCGGCGTCCGCGAACTGCCCCGCATAGCGCAGGCCGTCGGCCAGCTTCTCTCGTACCTCGTGGAGATCCTCCGGCTGCGGGCTCGCCGTGGCCAGGTCCTTTTCGATGGCCGTCATCAACTCGACGTAGCGCTCCGCGGTGGCCTTGTCCGTCTCGGGGTCCAGCCGTGAGGAGATCCATCGGCGCTGCTCTGCGACGGGGAGTCCGCGGAGAATCTGCCGGATGCCCTCCCATGCCTTGCTGCGCACAATGGCGTCGGATTCGATCTTCGCGTCCAGGCGCGCGAAGAGCGGCTCGAGATGCTCCGGCTTGGCGATCCGCGCCAGCGACTCGACGACCGTTCGACGCACGCCCGGATCCGGGTCCGAGAGGTGCTCGATCAGGAGCGGGGCGTTTTCCGCCTTGCCCAGCGCCGCGATCCCCGATGCCGCGGCCTGCCGAACGGCGGCCTCGTTCTCCCCCGCCAAGGCCTCGGCGAAGATCGGGGCGAACTGCGGGTCGCCGATGCCGGCCATCGCCTCCAGCAGCTGTTCCTGAAGCGGCGGGTCGTCTTGGGCGAGCTTGCGGTAGCATGCGATGAGAGGCCGGATGGCCGGCGCGATCTCCTCGGCGGGGAGATGTCCTTCTTCCTCCAGCACGGCGAGACCCAGCGCCCCCTCCGCCACGACCTGCTTGTCCTCCGACGACAAGGCCTGCACCATGACATCGATGGATTCGGCGTCGCCGAGCCGGCCCAAGGCGTTCAGCATGGCCGCCCGAACGCTGCTGTCCGTCTCCTCTTCGTATTGGGCCAGAATGAGCTTGGCGTCCGTCGCGTCGCGCAGATCCCGAAGCGTCAGCACGACCTCCCGCCGAACACGCGGACTGGGGTCGGGGATCATGGAGAGCAGGCGCCTGTGCACCGATTCCGGGATGGGCTTCCGGTCGGTCAGCATCGCGCTGACCAGCTCCACGCCCAGCAGGCGGACCTCGGGCATCGGATCTTGCAGGTATTCCAGCAATGTATCGGTCTTCTGGGCGTCCGGCATGCGGAGGTAGAGCTTGCGCAGCGTCTCGACCAGAATGGACTGAACGACGTCGAGCCGTTTGCGGAGCTGGCGGTTCTGCTTGATCTTGACGAGGTACCGATCTCGCGATCGACTCAGATCCGTCCGCCGCTGATCGATGCTCCACCACTTCTGGATCGCCGCGATGTCCTCCCCGAACTCGATGCCGGCCGCATCGCTGATCGCTTGGGCCGCGCGAACGCGGATCTCCGGGCTCGGGTCCTTCAGCAACCCCACCGGGACCTCCATCACCTCTTCCCGGTCGCTGAGCACGGACAGCGCCCGGATGGCCGCGTTCCGCATGGCAAGATCGGCGACCGGTTGATCCTTGCCCTGGGCGAGTCGGCTGAGCCGTTCCACCACACCGCCCGTGTTGAAGCGGGCGAGGGCGTCGGCGGCCGCGTCGCGAATCTTCTCCTCGTTGCTGCCGAGCAACCTGATCAAGGGGTCGATGAAGATCGGATTGGGTTGGTCCGATGCGACGATGACCTCGATGACGGCCATCTGCGCGACCTGATCCTTCTCGTTCGCCAGGACGTCCAACAGGACGTCAATCGCCTGCGGCCAACCGCGACTGAGAAGCTCCCTGGCTCCCGTCCGCCGGGCCTTCGGGGTGTTCTGTTCCTTCAGCAGGTCGACGAAGTCGTTGAACTGCCGTTGTTCCTCGGCGGTCAGGCGAACAGGCTGCGTGTCCAGCAGACGCTGATTCGCCGTGCGGGTTCGGGGGACTTCCTCTTGTCCGATCGCCGAACCGGCCATGCCCAAGCAGCACGCCACAATGTACGGACAAACGCTCGCGGGGAACCGCGGAGAGCGGGGAATCGGCAATCGATATAACCTGTTTCGAGAAAGCAACTTGCGATATGTCATGGATTCGCTCAAGCAACCGGAGGCGGTGGGTCCAGCGCCGGCTTGCTCGCGCCCTTCAAAGGTCGATTATAGCGTTCGGGGATTTGGGAAGCAACGTGGGCTGCTCCCCGGAGCGCAAGACTCTTATGAATTCTCTGCAAAGGGGTTGAGAAGCACCGGACTTCCCACCGCCACGCAGCGGGAAGGGTTTGAGAGGACGGTCCTCCCCGCCGAGCGGTTACTCGCCATGCTGGGCGCGGATGATCTTGCTCGCCAGGTTGCCGGGCACGTTCAACGCGCCGAACGCCTGCGAAGCCGCCGCGCGGAGCTCGAGGTTCTTCTCTTGCATCACGACTTGGACCAAGGTGTCCAATTCCCGCTGCTCGAGCTTGTTGCCGTTATGGCGACCGCTTTCGGCCAGGGCGCCGAACATCTCGATACGGAGCTTCGCCTCGTTCTGCGCGTCAAACGCCTGGGCGGCGATGCCCTGCTGGGCCGACGCCGTCGGCACCAGCGCCAGCGCACGGGCCGAGAGGATTCGAAGCTCCGGGGACTTGTGCTTCATGGCCTCGATGAGGGCGCCTTCCGCGCGCGTCACGTCGTAGACCTTCGAGTTGCTTGCGGCAATCGCCCGCAACGTCTCGGCGGCTTGGATGGCCAGATCGAGTGCCTTGTCGGGGTTCATGTCGACGCGACCGACCTGTCGGTTGACGCGATCCCACTCCCGCAGCAGCGGGTCGGCGGGCTGTTCGGCCAGGACCCGGCCGGTGGCCGAATCCTCCCGCGCGAGCTGCTCGGTCAGCGTCATCTGTCGCCCCTTGGCGAGGATGATCACGGGGATATTGCGACCGCCGGCGAGCTCGCGAAGGCGCTTCAGGGCCGGCTGCAAGGCCGGTTCGCTGATGTCACTCGCCAGGAAGCAGGCGTCGATTGTGGCGAGGTCCTCTTTGGCCTTGGCCAGGGCCTTCTCGAAATTGGCCTCGCCCACGACACGGCAGGCGGCATCGCGAAGGATGCCCATCACGCGATTGAGGTTCTGCGTGTCGGGTTCGACGACCATCACGTTCTGCTCGCCCGTCAAGCCCAGCGCCTGTGCGAGCACCGGCACGACTTCCTGACTGCCTGCAAACTGCGATTTCGGCAGGGCTCGTCCGAGGGCCAGGGCCGCCTCCACGCGAACTACCGCGTTGCGATAGCTCAAGGCCTCGACGAGCGGCTGTTTGACGTCCTCTTCCCCGATCAGGCTGGACTCGCCCGCGGTCTCCGTGAGTGCGGCGATCGCGCCCAGCGCCACCGCCGAGTCGTGGTCCTTCAAGGCCCGCGCGAGCACCATGTGGTTGAAGCGTGGGCCCGCGCTCCGCGCGAAGTAGATCGCGCGGGGGTAGTCCTTCGGCCGCGTGACGTCTTGATCGAGGATCTTGACCGGTGCTTCGCTCGCGACGTCCGCCACGCCGAGTTGGGCTTCGCGCCGGAAGTTGGCGGCGATCCAGAGGGCTTCGGCCTCGGCCAGGTCCGGCCGAAGGAGCAAAGCCCGTTCCGAGCAGCGCATGGCCATGATCTCGTTGTAGATCTCACGCGGGACGCGCTGGAAATCGAGCACGCCGTCGCGCCAGGTCCAGACGTTGGCCTCGGCTTCTCGCGGATCGGCGCGGAGCGATTGCTTGCCGTCATAGTGCTGCACCGCTAGTTCGTGAAACAGGGCGGACCCCGGGGTATTCAGGCCCGAGTCGTTCGGGCGAATCCGCTCCATCGCGGCTTCGGCGGCGTTTCGAACGTTCTCCCCGGTCTGTTCGTGTTCGATGATCTCCTTGAGATAGGGCAGCGCGTGGGGATAGCCGATCTTGCCCAACGCCTCGATGATCTGCACTTTGAGGACTTCGTTCTTTGTGTCCAAGGCGATTGCGAGCGGGGTCACCGCGGCCAGGCCGATCTTGGGCAATGCCTTGAGAATCCGCGGATGCAGGCTCTCCCGCTTGGCGTCTTGCAGGGCTTCGAGCATCCAGGGGACCGCATATTCGCCGGACCATTGGAGGCGCTGCGTGGCATTCAGGACCTGTCGGGGATCGCCCGCCAGGGCGGCGATGTCCTGCTTGATCAACTGAGGATCGCGCCGCTTTTCGATTCGCCCCTGGTTGATTCGCTCGAGCACCTGCCGGGCATTTTGGCCTACGTCGCTGTTGGCCAAAACGATCGTCAGCACCTCGATGCTGTCCGGGTATGCCTCGCTCAAGGCCAGGAGTGCGACGGGCGTCGCCTGCTCGTGCTTGAGCAGGGCGGCGGCGAAGTTGTTCGCGATGCGGAACTTTCCGATCTTGACGAAATGCAGGAAGTCGGCGAAGAGCTCCTTGACCTCCCCCTTGGGTGCGTCCATGGGTTCGGCCTCTTCGGGCGGTTCTTCCTCGGACTTGGCCTCGGTCTTGGTCGGCTCTTCGGCCTTCGCGGGTGCGGGCTTCTTCTCTTCGGACGCGGTGGGTCGTTTGAGGACGTTCTTGGCCTTGGCCGGTCTGCGGCGCGGCTTCTGCCCCGTGTCAGCTGCGGTCCCCTTCTTTTTCGCCGGCGCGCGTGCAGGTTGCTTGACCCTGGCCTTCGCCGGTCTCTTTGCCGCAGGCCTCTTCGCCGGTGGTCTCTTCTGCCCCTCCGCCGCGTCGGTCGGGACCACCAGGGCGACCGTCAGAACACATGTGGCCATCGCAGTCGACAGGCATCTGCGAAGCATCGGGCCGATTCCTTGCCCGTTCCGCCCGCTGAGCATCGTCACTCTCCCTATCCCCCGGTCACAGGGCCGGGCATCAGCGCATTCGATCCGCCGGGTATCGCTGGGCCCCTCGGTGCGAACCCGGCAGGGGTTTTCCGCGGGCCTGCGGAGTACAGAGCGAGGAACCGCTCCGCGCGGGGCAGCGTCTTAAATCTACGCTAACCACTTGGCAGACCGTAAGCTGAACATTCTAGGCCCCTACGCGTGCCGGTCAATGGCTTTCTCCCTAGGGGCAGAGAATCATCCCTCGCTATTCCTGAATCGGCCTGCGGAGTTCGATTCCTCCAGTCAGCTCCGTCAGCGGCACGTCCCCGGCAGAGGGGGCACCCTGCCCGGCGGTGGCCTGCTCGAGCTCGTTGACCTGGAAATACCGCGACGAGCCCATGTGGACGGTCGAGAAGACGTCCTCCCGCCGCAGAGACTCGAGCCGAATTGCCCGCTCGGCCCGTACTTGGTCGACAATCTCGATCCCGTTCTCCCCGAGTAGGATCGAGCGACGCAACACCAGGGGTACGTCTTGCCGCTTCGTGATCAACACCCGCACGAGGAGCGACTTGATCCACAACGCGACGGAGGGAACCCGTCCCAGCGTGAGGTTCACCAGCCGAAACGCCAGGAACGTGCCCGGTCGAAAGACCGTCCGCTTGACGGCCGCGAATCGCGTCTCGACCGTAATCCGATCGGGTTCGATGTCAGCCCTCCGCGTTCGGTTGAGGATTTGCGAGGTTGCCACCCGGCCGTCCCGCATCCGCCCGACGTAGCCGCAATCGCTTCCGAGCAGTCGCCGTCCCGTTCGGCTAAATAGCTTGACGACGCCGCCCTTGCTGGTCCCGACGATCAGCTCATAGCGTGGGCGCCGCACCTTGATCAGACCGGCATCGGGGAACTCGAGCATCATGGGGACATCGTTCGCATCGACGCAGGGTGGCTCGGCGATCTCGCGGTGCATCGCGGCCTCGGCGGCGAAGAGGAAGTTGTTCAGCAATGGGTAGAAATTCTGCGCGTCCATGGTCTCGAGCGAGGCGGCGCGACGCTCTCGAATGGACTCGGCCATCCGCCCGGCGATCCATCGAGCGGATTCGCTTCGGTCCGCCAACATCTCAAACCCGGCCGGATAGACGAATTGGGTGCTTCGGCTGCCGTATTCGCCGCCCAGCGTCCCGTCGGGATGGACGAAATGCGATAGGAACTCTGCCGAGCGATTCAGGCTTTTCAGCAATTCCTCATCGTCGCAGAGCTGCCAGTATCGCGCCAGGTAAAACGTGGCGTGCGTCTGATAGCCGGGGTCGGCGCCGCCGTACTCCTCGTACCACCCTTCCTTGGACTGGTGTCGAAGGATGCGGTCGAGGAAGTAGCGACTGCGTGCGACGAACCGCTCCTCATTCGTCAATTGCCCGATGTGCAGCAGCCCTGCCGCCGCGGCCGCCAAGTGATTCGAGAGGAAGCCGTGTGTCTCATCGTTGCGGACGAGCCACTCGCCGGCCCGCGCCAACGTCTCGAGCGTTCGCCGGCGCGTCGTCTCGTCCAGGTCGGACTGCACGCGCTGCAAGACCTCGGCGACGTAGAACGACGTGAACGCCGTGGCGGCCAGCGAGTGCTCGTAGGGATAGGCCTCGTCGAAGGAGCCGTCCCGATACTGAATGCGAGACCAGAAGCCCAGGCCGGCCTCGATCCATTCGAGGACCTTCGCATTCCCGCGGTAGCCCTGATCGTCGTCGGCGACGGCGTACACGAAGGCGAGGGGAAAGATCCCCTCTTGGTAGCGGGCGCCGGGGAAGTCGACGAACTTCCATGCCCAGTAGGTCCGGTCGAAGCACCCGTAGGTCTTGCTGACGCGCTCGCGGTCCTCCAAGCTGATCGAGCGCGGCATCTGCTCCATCGCGCGGCGAAGGTAGAGTTGAACGGCTTCGCTTGCCGTCATGGCCTGGTCTCGGTGTTATGGTCGTCGCGACGGCCCAACCGGCATGTGCCGCCTGGCTCCCCGCGGACTCACAGTCTGCCGGACGGTTGGCTGTTCGTGCCCGTCGGCCGCGTCGTCGTCGAGGCCTTACGCAGCTCTTCCGCCGGAATGATCAAGAGATCGCCGTCGCACTCCTCGACATTGTGGCACGTCAGATGCAAATTCGCCGTGCCCTGTGTTCGTTGTAGACGAAGGTAGGCGAACCGCAAGAAGGCCGCGATGCTGCTGGAGAAGGTTCGATAGCTCGCACGCGACCCGCAAGCGATCATGCGAATCTCCTTGTCGTCGGAAACGACCCAGAGTCGCGTCCGGGCTTCGTCGTCGTCTTCGTAGGCCTCGATGTTGGTGCTCATCACGACCGTGCCGTCCTCGAGCCTCGTGCCGAAGAGCACGTGGCCCGGGACGAACCCGACCTTCGTCGTGTTTTGCGTGTTGCGGTCCCACCGGTAGATGCCTCGCTGCTCCTTCTTGCCCGTGTCCGCTCCCCAGTACACCGCTGTCTCGGTGAAGACCAACTGGCACGTCCGCCAGGTCTGGCTGCCCTGGCCGATAGGATGCAGCGTCGTTCCGGCGTCGCGCGTCCAGGCGATCATCGATTCGTCGTCCTCGTCGCCCGTGCAGACCCACGCCTGATCGGAATAGGGGTCTTTCTGCACGGCGTGAACGTGTCGGATGCGACCCGGCGGGAACTCGTGTGCGACCTGCCAGGACTGTCCCTTGTCCCGGCTGACGTAGAGCCGGACGGCCCGGAGCGTGTCGTTGCGGTGGTATTCCCCGAAGAGAATGGTGTTGTCGTCGATCGCGGTCAGGCCGTTCGGGAAGATGCCCCTTCCCACGCCGAGGCCGTAGTAGTCCAGCGTCAAGGTTCGCCGGAACGAGGAACTCGTCGCCGGCTTGTGCCACAGATGCCCGCCGGCCATGGCGCAGACGCTTCCGCCCGGGAGCGGGAGCAGCTCCACGCACTCTCTGCGATGGGTGAGGGCTCGAACGAACGAGAGGTTCATGAGCCAGTAGGCGGATCGGCCTGTCGGCACGCGAAACGCGCGAACGAAGTCGTCCTTGCCCTTTCGGCGACAGTAGGCAACCAGACCACGGGTGGCCCAGACGTCTCCCTCGCTATCCTGCTGCTGAATGACGAGATCGTCGGCGGCGAGGCAGTCGAACCCCCACACGCTTCGAGGCGCGACGGTCACGATCCGCGGTTCGTGATAGGCGAAGGCAAGATAGGTGCCGGAAAGGACGAAGAGTAGGAGGAGGGCCCCAAGCCATCTGCGCCGGCGGCGCCACCGGGCCGCGCGTGCCGGACCCTGGTTCTCGGTCGCCGGGTCATCGATGCTCGAGGAATCGGTCATCGTCCGTGCGAATTTTACCCACGCCCTTTGGGGGAGTCAAAAGCGACGGTTTGCTTGACTTCGCGAAGTGCCGCATGGTATCAGGCTCGGGGCTGCGCAGCGCATTCCATTTCGGCGGTGGTCCACGTCGTTGGATTCGCCCCACAGGCTCGAAAGAGAGAACGATCGGTGACCGACGTTTCCGCGGAGAACGAGAGAGCCCTGGACTCCCAGCCGCTTCGCCCGGCCAAGCAGGGGGGATGTCTGACCAAGATCGTCGCATTGCTCCTGTCGTTGGCGATCTTGATCGTGCTCTGGTCGTCCGCGCGAAAGACGGATCTGCTGGATACGCTCGCGCAGGCTCGCCTGCTGCCGTTGCTGTTGGCGGTCGTACTCATGCCCATCGGGCTCACCGTTCGGGGCGCGAGGTTGGATGTGCTGCTGGCCAATTCCGGACGCCGGATCGGCGTGCTGGCGGCGACGTCGATCACGTTCATCGGGACATCCCTGAACGTCCTGCTTCCGAGCAACCTCGGCGACGTGGCCAAGTCGTACTACGCGTACCGATACAACCTCGCCAAGGAGGTCGCCCTCAGCGTCGTCATTATCGACAAGGTGTATGCCATGACGGCCGCAATGCTTTTGGGCGTTCTGGCCGCCCTTTCCCAGCGGATGTGGGGAGCGGCCGCGCTGGCCGGGATGGTGACCGCCGGACTCGTCACGTTGATCTTCGTCCCACAGCTCATTCCCTGGCGGCTCTTCGCTTGGGGTCTGGACAAGGTGTTGGGCAAGAAGCTCGCGCACGAGCGTGCCCTGGGTGCCTCTCGGTTTCCGGCCGGCACGAAGCTGATCGCCGTCTTGATGTCCCTGGTGGCCTGCTCCATCGCGTACACGCAGTACTATCTGGTTTGCCAATCGCTCGGTCTGAACGTCTCCCCGGTGGTGGTCTTGGTCGCGGCTCCGTTGATGGATCTCAGCAAGGCCATTCCGCTGACGGCCAACGGTCTCGGCACGCGCGAGGCGGTGGCGGTGTTGATGCTCGGTGGGGTGGGCGTCGGTCGCGGCGATGCGATGCTCAGCTCGCTGGTCTTCTCCGCGATCTCCCTTTGGGCGCCCGCCATGGTCGGGGCGCCGCTCGTCTGGATGGCCATTCATCGTTCACCCGCGGGCCGGCGCGCCCCGATGGAAGCCACGCAGGAAGGGACGTCCCATGGATAGCCGAGCCGACGACGCCGCCCGAGTGTCCGACGCCGGCGCGGATCCCTCCCGCGAATCCCGCGCTCTCGTCGCGCCGTTCCAGGATCTTCCCCGCGTGGTCGCGCTGAAGCGACTGGCGTTTGTTCTCGTGGTCGCGGCCGTCCTGCGAGCCGTCGGGCTTACCTATCAGTTGCCGGTCCCGACGGGGCCCGATCACTCGGATTTGATGAACGTCGCCCTCCGCATGGGGACCGGTGATCTCAATCCCCACATGTTCACGTGGCCCGCCGCGCCGTTCTACTTCTTCGCCGCGTGCTACGGCGTGATGTTCGCGGTCTGCCGTATGGTGGGCATTGTCGACGGCGTGGCGGACTTCAAGCAGTGGTTCCTCACGGATCCGGCTGCGTTCCACCTTGCCATGCGCGTCATCAACGTCACGATCGGGCTGATCAGTGTGGCGATGCTCTACCGACTCGGGGAGGAGCTCGGGTCGAGACGTCGGGGACTCCTGGCGGCGGCGATCCTCGCCGTCACGCCGGTCGACGTGATCTTCTGTCACTACCAGAAGGCCGAGCCGCTGCTCGTGTTGACGACCATCCTCGCCTTCCTCGCGATGGTCCGCTGGTGGTGGCACGACTCCCTCGCTCGTGCGGCCTGGGCCGGAGCGGCGATCGGTCTGGCCTGCGCGGTGAAGTACAATGCGGTGCTGTTGGTCGTGCCCGCGATCGCAACATGGGTGCGACATCTCGTCGCCTCCGGCGAGAGGAGATGGGGGCGTCTCATCCTGGGCCGTCTCGTGGTGGGTATGGTGTGTGTCCTGGTCGTCTTCGTCGTGCTGAATCCGTATCTGATCCTGGATTTCAGCGAGGCATGGCGGCAGCTGACGGGGCAAAAGGAGCTGTTGGAGGAAGGGCGGGGCGGCCTGCACGCCACGCCGGTACGGTCGTACATCGCGACGGTCTTCCCCGTGTCGTTCGGATGGCTCCTGTACGGCTACTTCGTCGCGGGGCTCGTGTGGATGGCGGCCGTGGTCCGCCGACGCGGCGCCGAGGTCCTCCTGCTGGCGTTCGTCCTGGTCTACGTGCCGGTGATGATGAGCCAGAAGCTCGTCACGGTGTACTACGTTTTGCCGGCCGTTCCCGCATTGGCGCTCGGTGCCAGCGGGTTGGCCATGGACCTCGGGCGCGTGTTTCGGCCGCTGAGTTGGGCGATGGTGGGGCTGCTGGCGGTGCCGATGGTCCGGTCGCTTCAGCTGGACTACCAGCTCGCGCTGCCTGGCCCGCTGTTTCGCGCGGAGTACTGGGTGCGCGACAACATCCCGGCCGGTGACCGAATCGTCCACCGGCACTGGCTTCCCCCCCAACTCGCCGTGCATCGCTACCAGTTCGGGCGATACGTCTGGCCCCTGGACATCCGACTCCGCCGGGAGCAGGTGGAGTCCTTCCTCGAGCGGGGGGTCACGTGGTTCGTGCTCCATACGAAGAACGTGGGCGGTCACGTGGACGAGCTCTTCGGGCCGAAGGACTCACCCGTGGCGCGGGAGGTCATGCGTTTCGAGGAACCCCGTCGGCTGCTCCCGGCCAGCGCGGGGGGTATCACCATTTGGAAAGCAACCCGATCCGCCGACGTCCCGGCGCTGGCGGAGGTGATCGGGGGTGATGCCGCCGCCCCGGAGACGGAGATCGGCGCCGAGTTCGAGAACGGGCTGCGCCTGCTCGGGGTCGATCCCCTGTCCCCGGGGCCGTTCGAGCCGGGGGAGATCAAAGAGCTGACGACCTATTGGCACGTGCCTAAGGGATCGCCGCGCCGGTTCCTGGTCACGGGCGAGATCCGCGGCGAGGGCGGATTTCTCGCGGATCTCACGCACGAGCTGGCCTACGGCATCACCGATTTTGTGGGCCGACCTACGGATTCGGCCTGCACCGTTCGGCATCGGATCCTTGTTCGACCCGGCTATCGCGCCAAGCCGGGGGCGTATGACGTGCTCGTGGGGCTGCGCGAGATCGGAAGCAAGTCCGGTGCTACGATCGTCGACGGACCGGGTGCGCCGGGCGTGTACTGCAGCGTGGCACGGATCGACGTCGAGCTATGACCTCGCCCGCCGTCCGTGGGGGGCAAGGCGCGGATGTAGATCACATCCGGGCCCGGTTCTTCTTCCCCCTCGGGCAGCACGTAGGGAGGTTCATCGGGCGGGAGCATTTCCTCTATGGTCTCGTCCGTCGGACGCCGGTCCGATTGAGCGGCCATCGCGCGCAGGTCCTCGATGTCCAGCCAGATCCCGAAGACGCTGCACGAGAGGGCCGCCACCGCCGCCAAACGCCAACGCCTCGACAACCAGAGTGAACCGCGATGCCAGCGGCCGGGGCGAAAGACGACGCCGTGCGTTGCGGACGGGTTCTCCTCTGAGGGACTCGCCGCCGTGGCCGAGAGGTCTGCGGTGGATCCGATCGGATGGATGACGGGCTCGGTCTTCGGCCAGCGGCCGCCGAAGCGCCGGGGCGTTCGCGACAGGAACGCGGCAATCCCCAGCAGCCCCCCGAACAGATAGAGCGGGAGCGAGTTCACGCTGCCCACGCCGGGCTCGAGCTCGCCGATGTTGCGGATCGACCAGTTGTGCAGCAGGACCGACAGGCCGTTGTTCGTGAAGTGCACGATACACGCGTATACGATGCATTCGCTTCGAGAGGTGAGCAGGCCGACGAAGAACCCGATCATCAACAACGCCGGAAACGAGACCGGCTCGAAGTGATACGCCGCAAAGATGACCGCGACGGTCAAGACGGCCACTCCCTTAGGAATGTGCTTGTCCAACGACGACTGAATTACGCCGCGAAAGAAGTGTTCTTCACAAATGGCGGGAGTGAGGGCCGCCACCAGGAGCACGCCGATCAACTCCGCGACGGTGTTTGCCTCCAAGAGCCCTGTGACCTCCTGAAACCGCTCGGCCGTGTTCGGCATCCACCCTTCGAGCAGCCGGTCGTAGAACGGCTCGAGGTAGGGCATCGCCAGGCTGCCGGCGTATTGCACCAGCCCCGCCAGGCAGACGGCCATCGAAATCGTCAGAACGAGCAGGTCTCCTCGCGGGGGGTGCCAGGCGTAGACGGTTCGAAGGTCCGCCCCGGCCACCAACAACGTCAGCAGCGGGATGATCAGGAAGATCGCCCATTGGACGATGATCAGGATCATCTGGTTTTCCATCAGGCCGTGCTGGAGGTCGCCGTCGCTCAAGTACGATGCGAGGAACACGCCGGCGAGCATGTACAGCATCAGCACGCCAACGAGCAGGCTCATCGTGCCCGAGACGCTAAGGACGGGCGGACCGGGCGGACCTGTCACGAGCCGCAACGGCGTAGGCTGTGCGAGATACGGCAGCGGGACGGGCCTGGCCTGCGTCACGGCGCCGGCGGACGCGTCGGCAGGAGATGCGTCTTGCCGTCCTTCCGCGGCGCCCGGGGATCCGTGCTGATCAGACGAACCGCCAGCGGCGCTGCGCGTCCCGTCGTTCGGCCGCGGAGACGGGAAATCCCTCGACGAAGGCTCGTGGTTCATCGCCATGGCGTTCGCAGGAGGCTATCGGTTGGGACGTCCTCGTCCGCAGCCGCGTCAGGTCGGCGACGCTCGCGCCGACCCTCTCCCCGATTATTCTGATGCCGACAGGGCGTGTCAAAACAGATGCGCGTCCTGGGATGCTATGGCAGGACGGCCGAGGCGCTGCTTCTTGCCCAGGAACGGGGACCGCCCGGCGTTTGCGGCGGCTACGTCCTGCGTGGATGGAACGTGTTGCGATGCGTCGGGGCGTGCGGGGTAGGGCCTCGCAGACGTGCGTTCCGATCGCCTGCTTGAGGCCCATTCCATCGGCCTGATCGTTCGGAGGTGTCCGGCTACGACTTGATCGACACGCCGTTCGGCATCATCTCATCCGGCGGGGCGGACCCATGCTCCTCTCGGTACTGCTTCCGCTTGCAGTCGGACATTTGCGGACCCTTGCAGTACTTGGCGATGAAGCCCTTGCAGGCCAGATCGCTGGAGGACTGGTACTTCTTGAAGAACCCACAGCTATCGAGCAACGCACAGGTCTGCGACATGGTGATGATCTCCTTTTGCACGAAGTCGCCTTGCGTCTTGCACGACCATCCTTGGCTGTATCGTCCGGACAAACCGTTCGGTTAACCACGATTAAGCCTTTGCTGGCAAGTACTTGCGCATAGAAACGTACCGGTTTGCCCGTCCGGATAGGCGGGAATCCACCACGTTGGGTAGGGAACGGATCGGATTGCGTGCGTCAGTTTCCCATCGCCGTGTTTCACAAGGGGTGCGACTATGGCAGTGTTCATGTACGCCACGGTGGCTGCTCGAGCCGCGCCGCGGCATTCATACCGCGCCTGATGAATCCGGCGGTTCGACGCAGCTCACCACAAGCGGCTCGGGCATATAGTCGCAATGCTTCGGAAATGCAGTATGAACGTCTGTACCGTCACCGCTTCTTTGCGAGGATCGGGTCCTTCAACCGACGCTGCCATTCGACCAAACGTTGAGCCAATTCCGCCTGTCTCGCCTTCGCCTCTGGGGTTCCCGCCAGGTTGGTCCGCTCGTGGGGGTCCCTAGCGAGGTCGTACAGCTCGTCTTTGCCTTTGGCGGCATAGTTGCGTACCAGCTTCCAACGATCGGTCCGAATCATCCGGAGGTTGGCCGGAGGTTCGTATTGGTACTGGTCGTAGCTGCCCAACATGGCATCGCGCCACGGCACATCCCGCGCGCGTAGAAGCGGGAGGAAGCTCCGTCCCTCGGTCTTGGGTCGTTGTGTCTTCTCGATGCCGGCCACGTCGCACAGGGTATCGAAGAAATCGATCTGGCCGACCATCTCGTTGATGCGCGTCTTCGGCCGGACCACGCCCGGCCAACGAATCGCCAGCGGAACGAACAGCGAGGGGTCGAACATGTTCGGCCGACACCCTCCCGGCGGTCCGAGCCGATGCGCGTTCCCCTTGGAGTGCAGGCCGTGCTGGCCGATCATGTACCCGTTGTCGCCGGTGAAGATCACAAGCGTGTTGTCTTCAAGTTTTAGCTCCGTAAGCTTCTCGAGAAGCCGCCCGAGGTTCCGATCGACCGCCGTGCAGCAGGCATAGTACTGACGAAGGATGCCCCGCACTCGCTTGGGATTCACGTCCGAGCCCGGGAAGAGCTCGAGCTTCTTGCCGCGATAGGGTGCCTCGTCTTGCGGCTGGACAGGCCGCCACCGCGCATGTGGATTGCGATAGCTGACCATGCAGAAGAACGGCCCGCGCCGGTGCTTCTCGATGTATCCCATGGCCGCGTCCGTCAGCATATCGACGAGCCAGCCCTCGCGCGTGGCTGTCTCACCGTCAATCTCGAGCTTCGGGTCCTTCGGGCTGTTTCCCCCCTCGAGAAAACCCATGAACTCGTCGAACCCGCGCTTCGTCGGATGGTACTTGGCCTCCTTGCCGAGATGCCACTTGCCGACGTAGCCCGTCGCATAGCCCGCGCGCTGGAGCAGCTCGGGAAACGTCACCAGCTTCGGGTTCAGGCCGATGGTCTCCTTGGGGTGGATCCAATCGCGAATGCCGTGCTGGATGCTGTCCAGGCCGGTCATCAAGGTCGCACGGGCGGGCGAGCAGACGGGGGTGGAGACGTACGCCCTTTCGAACAACGCGCCCTGCTCGGCGAGCCTGTCCATGTGGGGTGTGTGAATATCAGCGTTACCGTACGCGCCCATCGCCCAGCGTGCCTGATCGTCCGTGTGGACCAGCAAGATATTGGGGCGCTTCGTCGGCTCGGCGGATCGCCCGAAACGGGCGGTTCCTACCAGGGCTCCCGATGCGAGAAGAAACGTGCGTCGCGTGGGTCCGCTCGGTGTCGGGGAGCCCTGCGGTCGGTTACGGTCTTGCGGCATGATGAAGTCTCCGCCCTCGGGGTTGTCATGAGAAAGCTCAACGGCCCGTCCGCCTTCCGGATCGTACCATCTTGGCGTCTCGTGTCGACCGCGATCGCCGTGCGTTCCTCGATCGGTGATCACTACGCGGATTCCATTCTTCCCTGAGTCGATCGAGAGGACCCAAGGTGACAACCGCGTCGGGAATGGATGGCGCAAGCCGGCCGAACCCAAGAGGGATTTCTGGTCTCTCCGCGATTCGTAGCGTAGAATCGAAGCATCAAAACTGTACGCCGGAAGTGAACAGAAGAACCGGATAGATCGTAGTATGCGTCCCGGGGTGTAAGACGGTCGTTGTTTCCAGCTTCTTGGCCATTCGGCCGATATCCAGAAACGTAACCGTTCAGCCCTCAGGCAGGTTGGGGAACCAAGGAAGGCATGGGGG